>RFJM01000353.1 GCA_003694905.1 Caldilineae bacterium | reverse complement strand
TCCCCCAGGATGACGGCGGTGCGGGTGGCAACCTCGAAAAGCGCGGCCGTCTTGCCGTAGATGCGGTCGTAGTAGGCCTCTTTGGGCTGGCCCCAGTCGCGGGCACTGAAGGCCTGCCGCAGTTCGCCGTCGACGATGATGCCGAGCGTATCGGCAAAGAGCTGAATGATGCGAGGATGGCCCGTCTCTGCGGCCAGGGCCGCGGCGCGGGCGAAGAAGAAATCTCCGGCCAGGATGGTGCTGCCGGGTGTCCAGACCGCGTTCAGGGTGGACTGACCCCGCCGCAACAAAGCGCCATCGATGACGTCGTCGTGGACCAGGGTGGCGGTGTGCAGGGCTTCGACCGCTGCGGCCAGGCTGATCAGGCGCCTGTGCTCGGCCGGGGGGTGAAAGCGCGCGGCCAGCAAGACCAGGGTGGGACGCACGCGCTTGCCGCCGCTGCGTATCAGGCCGGCCAGAGCCTCGGCCAGGGGGCCGTAGGCACTGCCGACGACTTTCAGCATTTTTTCTTCAACGGCGGCCAGTTCGTCGGCCACCAGTGCCTGCGCGGTTTTGAAGGACATGGAAGTTATACAGATTGCCGGCGGGAGCGAGTTTCGGAGGAGGTGGGGGCGTCGAGACCGTAGAAACGCCGCGCCGTGGCCGTGGTCTGCCGGGCCACATCCTCGGGCGAACATCTCCACAGTTCCGCCAGCTTCTCGGCCACCAGGCCTACGCGCGCGGGTTCGTTCCGCTGCCCGCGGTAGGGATGGGGGCTGAGGTACGGCGCGTCGGTTTCGATCATGAGACGGTCAGGTCGTAGATAGGGTACCAGGGCATGGAGGGCACGGGCATTCTTGAAGGTGACAGGACCGGCAAGCCCCAGGATGAACCCCCACTCATAGGCTTCTTCGGCCATGGCCAGATCGCCCGAAAAGCTGTGCAGGACCCCGACAAAGGCGCGCTTGCTCAGGGGCGAGCCGGGAAGGCTGCCCTTTTTCACCCAGGCCCGCAACTGCGCCCTCACATCCTCATGGGCCTCGCGGTCGTGGATCACCACCGGCAGTCCCAGCTCGGCCGCCAGATCCAGTTGTTGCCGGAAGACTTCTCTCTGCCGCGAGGGTGGGGTCCGGTCCCAGTAGTAGTCCAGGCCGATCTCGCCGATGGCCACGACTTTGGGATGCTGCGCCAGCTTGCGCAATGCGTCCGGCGTGTGTGGGCCGAAATCACCACAGTCGTTGGGATGCACGCCCACCGTCGCATAGACCTGGGAATAACGTTCGGCCAGCTCTATGGCCGCGCGGCTGTGGTCAAGATCGATACCGATGGTGACGATGGCCTCGACCCCGGCTGCCGCCGCTCGCGCCACGACTGCGTCTCTGTCCTCATCGAAGTGGGGCAGATCCAGATGACAATGGGAGTCGATCAGGGATGCCATGGAGGGCAATCAATCCAGGCCGGCCAGCCGACGGCCATCTGCCAGAATAGCCTGCACCTTGTCTGCATGCAGGGTCTCGCAGTAGACGCGGATGAGAGGCTCGGTGCCGCTAAAGCGGATGAGCAGCCAGCCTCCGTCTTCGAGCTCGAACTTGTATCCGTCGACTGTGACCTTACCGGTCACACGCAGACCGGCGATGCTTTCGGGCATGGCGCTATCCAGGCGGGCTTTGGCTTCTTCTTTGAACTCGTTGGACTCTAGCCGGGTGTCGATGCGCTCGTAGTAGTGGGGACCACCCACCAGCTCGAAGAGCCTGTCCAGCAGTTGTGTGGGCTTGAGCCCGGTCCGTACCATGAGATCGAGCAGGAAGAGATTGGCCAGAATGCCGTCGCGCTCGGGCACATGATTGCGGAAGGCGTAGCCGCCGCTCTCCTCGCCGCCGATGAGGGCGTCGACTTCCATCATCTTGGGAGCGACGTACTTGAAACCGACCCCGGTCTGATACACGGGAACCCCGAAGCGCTCGCCCAGTTTCTCCAGCATGGAGGTGGTGCTGAGGGTTTTGACGATGGGGCCGCGCTCCCCGCGAATGTCGAGAAAGTACATGCCCAGGAGGCCGTAAACCCGAAGTTGGTCGATGAAGTGGCCGTTTTCGTCGCCGAAACCGCAGCGATCGGCATCCCCATCCATGATGCAGACGGCATCCGCGCCCTCGCGTGCGCCCACGGCCAGCCCGGCATCCACATTGGGCGGGATGGGCTCAGGCCGGGACATTTCGGGGAAGATGGGATTGCGTTCGGCATGGACTTCGATGACCTGGGTGCTTCCCCCGGCCAGCAATTCGCTGAGCCAGCCGGAGCCGTTGCCCCACATGTTGTCCACGACGATTTTCAACCCCGCTTCCCGCAGAGGCTGAAGGTCGATAAGCCGCCGGATCTGCTCGATGTAGGCCGGTTTGGGGTCGAAAGGTCGGACCAGACCTTGCTCGACGGCATCATCGAAATCCAGACGCGAGACCTCCTCGACCGAATCGGGAATGGCGGCCTCTATTTGTTTCAGGCCCGCGGGCGCGATGGCGCCGCCGTTGGGATCTCGCACTTTGAAGCCGTTGTCGCTGGGAGGATTATGGCTGGCGGTGATGTTCACCGCGCCCACGGCTCCGCGTTCTACGACACTGTAGGAGATGACCGGTGTGGGCGTACCCGCACCCGCAAAGTGTACGGGGATGTCGTTGGCCGCCAGCACTTCGGCCACGGCCGCGGTGAAGTCTTCGGCGCCGAAACGACGGTCGCCACCCACAACCACGCCTTGTTGCAACTGCTCGGCCGAGTAGATGGTTTTCAGATAGTTGGCGAATCCCTGCGTGCAGCGCCGCACATTGTCGAAGGTGTAGTCCTCGGCGATCTTGCCGCGCCAGCCATCGGTGCCAAAGCGGATTTTGTACGTCATGAGCGTGCTTCCTTTGTTGTCGCTACCAGTTGATGTTGGGTGATGTGCGTTGGGGAGTGGTTTTTTCCAGAAGTGCCAGATCGGCGTCGACCATTAATTTGACGAGCTCTTCAAAGGAGACGGAGTGCTCCCAGCCTAGCACCCGCCGCGCCTTGGAGGCATCCCCCACCAGAAGATCGACTTCTGCCGGGCGATAGTAGCGTTCGTCGATGACCACGTACTTCTCCCAGTCCAGCCCCACATGCTCGAAGGCGATCTGGACGAATTCGCCCACGGAATGAGTTTCACCGGTGGCCAGTACGTAGTCATCGGGTTCGTCTTGCTGAAGCATCAGCCACATGCCTTTGACATAGTCGGGCGCATAGCCCCAGTCGCGGCGGGCTTCCAGGTTGCCCAGCCGTAGCTCGTCGGCCAGGCCGGCCACGATGCGGGCCACACCGTAGCTGACCTTGCGAGGCAGGAATTCCAGACCGCGCCGCGGGGACTCGTGATTGAAGAGAATGCCCGAGACCGCGTACATGCCATAACTCTCGCGGTAGTTGACGGTGATCCAATGGCCGTAGACTTTGGCTACGCCGTAAGGACTGCGGGGGTAAAAGGGCGTGGTCTCCTTCTGCGGCGTTTCCCGCACCTTGCCGAACATCTCGCTGCTGGAGGCCTGGTAGAAGCGGATGTTTTTGTCCACAATGCGGATGGCATCCAGCATGCGCGTGACACCCAGAGCCGTGACCTCGCCCGTGAGCACGGGCTGACTCCAGGAGGTGGGTACGAAGGACTGCGCGGCCAGATTGTAGACTTCGTCGGGCCGGTGCTCTTCCAGCAGGTGGATAAGGCTGGTCAGATCGATAAGGTCGCCCTGGACGATCTGGATTCGGTCCTGGATGTGTTCGATGCGTTGGAAGTTACCGGTGCTGCTGCGCCGGACGACGCCGATGACCTCGTAGCCTTTTTCCAAAAGAAAATCGGCCAGATAGGAGCCATCCTGTCCGGTAATACCGGTGATGAGTGCTTTGGGCATGGGTCATTCCTCGTTGAATGGTGAAAGCGGTCGTGAATGAGTGAGACCGAGACCGCAACGAGCACGATTGTACACATCATATGCGCTGGCGCCAATCGTCAAGGATGTCTTGCAGCGTTTGCTCGAGGGGGATGCGGGGCTGCCAGCCGGTGGCCCGCTGCAGACGGCCGGGGTCGGAGACGATGATGGGAATGTCGGATGGACGCATGCGGCCGGGGTCGGGCTGCAGAGTGATGGGCACCCGCGCCTGTGTGAGCATGATGTGCAGGATGTCCTGAATGGCGATGCTACGACCGCTGCCGACATTGTAGACCTGGCCGGGTTCGCCCTTTTGCAGGATAAGCCAGTAGGCTCGCACGACATCGCGCACGTCGGTAAAATCGCGGCGGGCCTGCAGGTTGCCGTGGCGCAGAATCGGCTCGCCTCGGCCCGCTTCGATGAGCGCAATCTGCTTGGCGAAGCTGGAGGTGACGAAGATCTCGTTCTGACCTGGGCCGATGTGGTTGAAAGGCCGCACGCGCACAGTATGCAGGCCGTGGCTGCGGTGATACTGCCATCCCAGCAGATCCTGGGCCACCTTGCTCACCCCATAGGGCGAGGTGGGGCGCAAGGGTGTGTCTTCGTCGACGGGCAGGTCCTCCGACTCGATGGCGCCGTACTCTTCGCCAGAACCGACGACCAGTATCCTGGCGTCCAGCCTGGCCGTGAGCATGCCTTTGAGCATGTTGATCTGGGTGAGAACGTTTTGCTCGAAGGTAGGCCAGGGATGCTCCCAGGAGATGGGCACGAAGGATTGGGCGGCCAGATGGAGAATATAGCGGGGCTGCCAGCGGGCCAGGACTTCGGCCACCGCCGACTCTTCGCGCAGGTCCAGGCGTTCCAGATGTACGCGCGAGGACTGGAAAGGTGGATGCGGCTGACGACGATAGATGACACCGACGATCTCCAGATCGGTTTCGGCCAGAAGATGGCGGATGAGATGGCCGCCGACAAAGCCGGCCGCACCCGTGACCAATGCGCGCATAACAGTAGCGATTATACCAGAGCGCGGCAATCCGCCCTAACGATGATCATCCCCACAGCCCGATGGCCCTCAGCCCGGACTCTGCCCCGTTTGCTCGCTGCGGTCAAAGGGGGGAAGCTGCGGCTTGCCCTGACGGAAGAGAAAGAAATTCCAGATGAGCCGGCTGATATCGTTCATAAGGGGGTTGCTGTAGTCCCACACAACCCAGCCATACATATACACGTAGATGGCCAGAACATAGGGTCCTTCGGGACCGTAGATGAGGGCCACGTCTCCCTGCGTGTCGGCCGCGTAGCCGTGTTTGTGCGCCACGCGCGCATCTTTGGGCACGCCGTACTTGATCAACCATCCCATGGGATTTTGCTCCAGCCAGCCGATCAGATCCTGGCACTCCTCGGGAGTGATACGGTCGGGATAGGCGGCGATGAGCGTACCCTCTCCTTCCGCGCAGCGTCCGATCTCCGCCAGCATCACGCCGATGTCGGTGGGGGTTGTCTGCATGGCCGGGTCGGGATAAGTGTTGTATTCGGGATCGGTGTTGGCCGGGGTACGGATGACGGGCGGGGTAAGATCGCTGTCGTAGGGGATGGCGATGAAGGTGTTGTCGAAACCCAACTCGCGCACGAATTCGGTGACTTCGCGCGCGCCGGCCAGGGCATTGCCATCGCCGATGTAGTAGAGCAACGCGTTGGCGGCGGCGTTGCTGGCCGTGGTGGATCTCACCGTATCGCTGATCCAGTTGGTGATGCGCGGTTCGAAGGGTAGATCGTAGTCGTAGTAGAGCTTGAGCAGAATCGGTATTTTGACCGTGCTCATGCCGGCGAAAGCCGTATCACCGTCGATATCGATGCTCTGGCCGGTGGGCAGGTGCTGGAAATAGAGGCTATAGATGCCGGGGAATTGCTCCAGACGTTCGCGGATGACCTTTTCCAGGGCGTCAAAATCGGGCGGGAGGGGCGGTGTCTCGCGCAGGACCAGGTTGGCCTGCCGATCATTGGGACTCTGAAACGCGGCCAGGATGCGGATGGCGCTCTCGTTGAGGTCGGTGTAGTGGCCGGGGCGACCCTCCACCCAACTCAGAGTGCTGAGCCTGGCATAGCCCGGCGTAGGGTCATTGTCGTATGTCTCGGCCAGCTTCTGCAACCAGGCGCCCAACCTGGCCCGATCGTAGGAGTAGAGGACCGGCACATGATTTTCCAGCGGCGGACGGTCGATGAGATAGAAGAAGAAATCGCGCCAGGCATAGGGGCCGCGGCCAAAGGCCTGACCCTGCTCTACCATAGCCTCGGCATCGACTTTGAAGCCGATCTCCTCGGCCCGCAGCACGATGCGCCGGTCACCGTGAAAGACCAGGATGGGGCTTTCGAAGAGGGCGCGGACGTTCTCCACGGCTTCGGCGGTGGTCTTGCCGGGGATGTGGACGCCGCCCAGAGTCACGCCCGGAGGAAGCGCCTGCCGGGCCTGCCGGTAGTCAAGATATTGCGGCCCGACGTAGATGACGATGGCAGCGATAACGAGCAGGAGAAGGGTTCGTCTCATAGAACACGGGGAAGGCGAGGCTGCATTGTCGCCACGCTCATTCCCATTCGATGGTGGCAGGAGGTTTCGAGGTGATGTCGTAAACCACGCGGTTGATGCCTTTGACTTCGTTGACGATGCGGTTGGCCATGCGTCCCAGCACGTCGTAGGGCAGCCTGGCCCAGTCGGCAGTCATGAAGTCGTCGGTGGTGACCACGCGGATGGCCACGGCATTGGCGTAGGTGCGATAGTCCCCCATAACGCCCACGGTGCGGACGGGCAGGAGCACGGCAAAGGCCTGAGATGTGGCGCGATAGAGCCCCGCTGCCTCCAGCTCCTGGATGACGATGGCGTCCGCCTGGCGCAGGGTCTCCAATCTCTCCCAGGTCACTTCGCCCAGGATACGGATGGCGAGGCCGGGTCCGGGGAAGGGATGCCGCCAGACGATACGTTCGGGCAGACCTAAAGCAAGGCCTACCCTTCTTACCTCGTCTTTGAAGAGATAGCGCAGCGGCTCCAGAAGTTCGAATTCGATATCCTCGGGCAGGCCACCCACGTTGTGATGGGTTTTGATGGTCCGTGCCGACTTTTCCCGGTCGCTGCTGGCACTCTCGATAACGTCGGGGTAAAGGGTGCCCTGGGCCAGGAAACGGTAATCGGCACCGCCCTCTGCGGCGCGCAACCGTGCTGCCTCGGCCTCGAAGACGCGCACAAAACGATGGCCGATGCGTCTGCGTTTCTGCTCGGGGTCGCTCACGCCCGCCAGATCGCTGAGGAACTGCTCTGCTGCGTTGACCGCGACCAAGCGCATGCCCTGGGCCCGCTGGAAGGTGTCGATGACGTCATCGGCTTCGCCCAGACGCAACAGTCCGTGGTCGACAAACACGCATGTCAGGCGATCACCGATGGCGCGATGAATGAGCGCCGCGGCCACCGATGAATCCACCCCGCCGCTGAGTCCGCAGATGACCCGCTCCTTGCCCACGCGCTCTCGTATTTCGGCAACGGTTTCTTCGATGAAATTGCCCGGCGTCCAGTCGGCCCGCAATCCGGCCACGTCGAACAGGAAGTTGCGCAGCAGATCCATGCCCTGGTGGGTATGCTGGACTTCGGGGTGGAACTGAACGGCGTAACGGGCATGGGCGATGTCTCCGATGATGGCAAGTGTATTGTCCTGCGAACAGCCAAAGGCCTGCCACCCCGCGGGCAGTTGCTCGACGTGGTCGCTGTGACTCATCCAGACATGCAGGTGGTCGGGCAGGCCCGACAACAGGGGGGCGTCACCGGTGATGCGGACTTCGGCGTGGCCGAACTCGCGCGCGCTGGCGGGGGTCACGCGACCGCCCAGCGCCTGCGCCAGCGCCTGCATGCCGTAGCAAATGCCCAGGACGGGTTTGCCGCTCTCCAGCACGGCTGCGGGCAAGGTGGGCGCATCGGCCGCGTAGATGCTGGCCGGCCCGCCGGAGAGGATGAAAGCATCCGCGCGAGTCAATCTGTCGGCGGGCGCGTCCCAGGGTACCAGCTCGCTGTAGACGCCCAGTTCGCGCACGCGACGGGCAATCAGCTGTGCGGTTTGGGAACCGAAATCGATGACGACGACGGTCTGGTGTTGCCTTTGCATGATGGAGGTGTCGGCATTGGCGGGAGTGAAACGTGGGGCATAGCGTTGCCATGCGCGGTCACCTATTGTACCCCAGTCGGGAAGGATGGTAAATTGTCGTAGGACTGTCGGGTGCGTTTCAGAATGGGGTGCAGGGCGGGCTTTCCAGCCTGTCGCCGGGTGGGAGCAGCACTGCCCGGTAAGCTGAAGAGGTGGCGGTTTGCCCGGTTGGGTGTGACCGCGCTGTTTCCGGGGGGCACTGTTCCCCGGCCGTCTTGAAGATGAAATGCGCTCCCCTTCTCTCTTTCTTGGTTTTTGGGGCCACAACCCCGTATAATCCACCTATCTTTCTGCTGTTTCGACACCCCGGAGTCCTGCATGAATGCAATCAACCGCTTCGTCGCCGTCCTGGTGTTCCTCCTCCTGCTGCTGGGCATCATCGCCCTGGCCCTTTTCCCCGGTGAAGGGCTGAACTGGCTGCAGCTACAGTTGGGGAACCTCAACGGCCAGATCGCGCGCTGGCAGATGAGCGATCCCACCAACTTCAATATCGGCCGCGTGGCCGTGGTGGTGGCGGCCTTGCTCGTCTTCATCCCGCTGCTGATGGCCGAATTTGCTCGCAAGGCCGAGCCCGTGGCCCGCTTCCGCACGCCCGAGGGGGAAGGACACGTCAGCACCGACAGCGTCGCTCGACGTCTGGCCTGGCACCTGGACCAGCTGGCCGACGTCATCCACGTCTACCCCGAAATCCAGTCCCACGGCGATCATATCGACGTGCGATTGGAGATCGTGACCACACCCGAAATCGACGTACCCATGAAGACCGAAGAGATCATGCTGGTCACTCGCGAAATCGTGGAAGATGCCATGGGCTTGCAACTGGGAAAGCTGAGCGTTCGCATCCGCCACAGTGAATATTCGGAAATCGTCTGATTTGCCCGAGAGAAACCGTGAGCGATAGTCACCTGCCGGAAAACGAAACCAGACAAGAAACTCTTCCCCAACTTGATGACGAGGAAATAGAGCTCCTCCTCGAAAGCCTCCTGTTCGTGGCCAGCGAGCCAGCCACGGCCGATCGCCTGGCCACCGCGCTGGGAGTCGAGACCGAGCGGGTTCAGGCAGGGCTGGAACGGCTGGAGCAGCATCTAAAGCAACGGGGCATCCGCCTGCAACGGCTGCACAATGCCTATCAACTGGTATCCGCGCCCGAAGCCGCCGATGTCATCGAGATATTCCTGGGTTTGGACCTCTCTACCAAGCTGTCGCGCGCTGCCCTGGAAACCCTGGCCATCATCGCCTACCGCCAGCCCATCACCCGGCCGCAGATCGAAGCCATCCGTGGGGTGAACAGCGACGGCGTCATCCGTACCCTGCTGCACCGCGGTCTCATCGAAGAAGTCGGGCGCCTGGAGCAGGCGGGTCGGCCCATCCTCTATGGGACGACCTTTGCCTTTCTGCAATACTTTGGTTTGGAGAACCTGGAGACCCTGCCCCCGCTGGATGAAGAAGCCCTGGCCGAACTGGCAGCCCGTGCCGAACCCTTGCAGGATTCCGAGCCGAAGACTGCGTCCCCTGCTGCCGAGACATGACCGGGCATCCGCGCCTCATCTTGCTTGACATCGACGGCACGCTGACCGACGGCGAGACTCGCGGGCTGGACCTGGAACTGCTGGCCTCGCTGGCCGATCTCAACCGGCGCGCCCGTCGCCGCCCCGAGCTACCGGCCGTCACCCTATGTAGCGGACGCCCCCCTGCCTATGTCGAAGCCATCCTGCAGGCCATCGACGGGCACATGCCCGCCGTTTTCGAAAACGGCTGTGGACTCTACGTGCCTGCCGGCTACGGCTTTCTTCCTCATCCTGCCATCGGCGACGGTTCCGTGATCGAAGAGGCGGCCGAGCGCGTGCGCGCCACACTGGTCGCCAGCGACCGTGTTTTCCTGCAGCCGGGCAAACTGTTCTCCCTCAGTATCTTTGCTCGCGACCCCGCGGACAAGCCCCACCTGCTGGCCTGGACCCGCGCGGCCCTCGGACCTCTATGCTCGCGGGTCGAGCTGATCTATGCTGCTTCCTGTCTCAATGTCATGCCCAGGGGGATCGACAAGGGTGCGGGGGTCGCGCTGCTCGCGTCCCACACCGGCATCCGGCCCGAGGAAATCCTTGGTGTAGGCGATGCCGACAATGACCTGGCCTTTCTGGCACGGGTAGGCCGTCGTGGGGCACCGGCCAACGCCAACGAGCGGGTCAAGGCACTCGTAGACTACGTGTCGCCTTATGCCACCGGACAGGGCGTGCGGGATGTCCTGCGGCACTTCGGGGTTCTTGACGCAACGAAGACGGCATCCGCCTGAGTCGCGAGCCGGCAGAGGGAAGGGCGAGGGAGAAGGTCAGGGGCCGGTAGCCAGGTCGGGATAAAGACGGCGATAATGGTTGGCCTGCACGGCTACGGCACGCAGATACGTCTGCGTTTCATCGAAGCTCACCAACTCCACATAGAGGTCATCATCTTCGCCTGCCAGACCGCGCCAGAAGGCCGCATTGCCCGGGCCCGCGTTATAGCCTGCCAGCGCCTGGGGCAGGCTGCCATCGCTACGCTTGAGACCCTGGGACAGATAGAAGGCGCCGAATTCCGCGTTGACGTAAGGCCGGAATAGAAGGTCATCACGATAGTCAGGCCAGTCCAGCTTTTCGGCGATGCTGCGGGCGGTGGAGGGGATGACCTGAGTGAGCCCGCGGGCGGCCGCACCGCTGACGGCGGAAGTCCCGAACAGAGATTCCTGACGTACCAGGGCCAGGAACACGGCCGGTTCGATGCCGTACTTCTGCGCTGTCGTCACCAGCAGTTCCCGATAGGGCAGGGGATAGATGAGCTTTTGCAGAAACAGGGGCGTCTCCAGCAGGGGATCGGGTGAGAGGGTGCGAAGTCTCACCGCAGCCCGGATGGAGACGTTGTGATAGCCCAGTTGATCGGCATACAGTGCCAGTTCCAGCAGCCGCAGCGGATCTTCCTGCCAGCGGCTGCGCAGGGCCTCGAGTTCGCGATAGGCGGCAGTGAATTCACCGATGTTATGCAGTTCGCCGGCGTGGCGCAGGGCGGGCGAAGTGATGGCGGTGACAAAGGTCTCGTCGGTTTCATACCAGGAAGTGAGCCAGTCGACGGTGGCAGCCAGGGAATCGCCAGCGGAATCCAGTGGGGGGCCGAGCGTGAGGTCTTCCCCCGAGCGGTCGCGTACCTGTTCGGCCGCGCGCAGGCCGTAGTAGTTGTCCACCCCCCGGCGGGCGACCACTTCCCGCCAGTGGGCGGCGGCCCCGGCCTCGTCTCCCTCCCGCAGCAACAACTTGCCGAGCCAGTAATCTGCTGCTGCGGCCCAGAGCCCATCATTTGCGGTCGCCAGCGCGGCCCAGCGCTCCCGTGCCTTTTCGTTGTCGCCCAGCCTGTAGTAGTTCAAGCCGGCTTTGAAGGCAGCGCGGGGCGCCCGCTTGTCGAGGGGGTATTCCTCTGCCAGGCGCGCGAAGATCTCGGCCGCTTCGCCCAGTCGTTCTTCTTCGCGCTCGCTGATGATCCCCGCCCACCACAGGGCTTCGGCCGTGCTGGCGGGGTCGGGTTTCCGCTCCGCGGCTTCCAGATAGAGCTGGCGCGCGGTTTCGGGATCGTCGCGGCGCCAGTAACTACGGGCACGCCCTAACCACGCCTGGCCCTCGGCTTTGTCGCCCGGATGGGTGAGGATTAGCTGGCGCCAGGCAGCATCCGCTTTTTCGTAATCCCCCAGCCCTTCATAAGCCCGAGCCAGAAGGACATGTCCCTCGCCGTCATGATCGGGCGTATCGTTCAAGTATTGGTGGAGTGCTGTGATGGCCGGGATATAGGCACCGGCCGCCAGGTCGATGCGCCCGCGCAACAGGTTGTCTACGGGCTGACCCGCGTTCACCAGTTCGATGAGAGCTCGATAGGCGTAGGCGCTGTTGGGCGCGGTGGTCGTTGCCTGCCGGAAGCTGCTCATGGCGGCCAACCCGTCGCCCGCCGCGGCCTGAGCCTGCCCCAGCAGATAGTAGATCTCCGCCCGGTAGGCGTCGTTGCGCGCGACCGAGAGAATGGCCTGATACTGCTCGATGGCGGTGGCCGGATCCCCTGCCTGCATGCTCACTCGGGCGATGCCCTCCCGAGCCCGCAGGGCAGTAGTCAGGTCGGGAGCATGGGCGAGGGCCTGTCGGTAGTGCTCCAGTGCCGCGGGCGTGTCCAGCGCCGTTTCATACAGGTTGCCGATGCGCCAGTAGACCTGGTCCGCCATCTCGGGGCGCCTGTCGGCATACGCACGAAAAGCATCCGCAGCCTCGTCGACCTGCCCCATGACGGCGTGGGTGTTGCCCAGCCAGTAGAGGACTTCGGGATACGTTTCGAGATAGGCGGCGTCGTCGCTCAGTAAGCTGAAGGTGGCCAGAGCCAGGGTATAGCGTCCGTCCAGGTAGTAGACTTTGCCCAAACCAAAAGCAGCGTCACCCGCCAGGGGGTGGTGCGGATAGGCGTTGAGAAGGGATTCGTAAGCCGTGGCTGCGGCAGTGTAGTCGCCGATGAGGGCCAGCCGGTCGGCCTCGCGCAGCAGGGCCGCGACATCGGGCGTGGGTGTGGGAGAGGGTG
>RFJM01000352.1 GCA_003694905.1 Caldilineae bacterium | reverse complement strand
CGTCAGGCTTGCAGGTGCCGACGACCCCGTCCTCGAGGTCCGCCGCCTGGCCGCCGCCCTGGCACAGGCTGCCCATGAGCGAGCGTAGCAACCGTCGGGCTCCGCCTGCTCAGCCCTTTTCCTGCGGGTGAAAATCCATGATAGAACTC
Organism: Caldilineae bacterium; assembly: GCA_003694905.1. Classification (GTDB taxonomy): domain Bacteria; phylum Chloroflexota; class Anaerolineae; order J102; family J102; genus J102. The sequence continues at coordinate 18,088 of RFJM01000352.1, read as the reverse complement.
CTGCCAAGTGCAAAGGACCCTATGCCCGCCGCCCAAGACTCAGACGCATCCGCAGAGGAACTGCGCCCACCCCTCAAATGGGCAGGGGGCAAGCGCTGGCTGGCACCCATCCTACTGCCGCTGTGGCGACGGCATAGCCACCGCCGTCTGGTAGAGCCTTTCTGTGGGGGACTGGCCATTGCCCTGGCCTTTCGCCCTCGGCACGCCCTGCTTAACGACTTCAATCCACATCTGATCAATTTCTATCGCTGGTTGCAACAGGGTCTCAGAATCGAAATCCCCTTGCGAAACGAGAAGACGTACTACTACGAATCTCGGCAAACATTCAACGAACTCATTCAAAACGGTGGGGCGCAGTCGAAACGGGCAGCTGAGTTGTTCTACTATCTCAACCGAACCGGTTTCAACGGCTTGTGCCGTTTCAATCGACAGGGACTTTTCAACGTGCCTTTTGGGCGCTATCACAAGATCAACTATCGCCGGGATTTTTCCGCCTATCGCCGGGTTCTGGCCGGTTGGGAGTTCCGCGCCGGCGATTTCGAAGACATGACCCTGGATGCGAGTGATTTCATCTACGCCGACCCTCCCTATGATGTGGAGTTTCGCCAGTATTCCCGCCATGGCTTCAGTTGGGAAGACCAGGTGCGGCTGGCCGAGTGGCTGGCGCATCATCCCGGTCCCGTGGTGGCCTCCAATCAGGCCACCACGCGCATCGTCGCCTTGTATGAGCGCTTGGGCTTCAGCTTGAGATTCCTTGAGGCGCCGCGCCGTATCAGTTGTACGGGCGACCGCTCCCCTGCTCAGGAGATACTGGCCTGCAAAGGAGTCTGATCGAGTTATGTTGGCCAAGGTCTATTCCTGTGCCGTGCTGGGCCTGGACGGCCGCATCATCGAGGTGGAAGTCGACAAAGGGGGCGGGATGGCCAAATTCGTTATGGTGGGTTTGCCGGATACAGCCGTGCAGGAATCGCGGGTGCGGGTGCGGGCGGCCATCCGCAACAGTGGGCTCAGTTTTCCTATGGGCCTTTTCACCGTCAATCTGGCGCCGGCAGATCTGCCCAAGCGCGGCCCGGCCTACGACCTCCCCATAGCCGTGGGCGTGCTGGCTGCCACCAACCAACTGCCGCTCGAATCGTTGCAGGAAAGCGTCTTCATTGGCGAGTTGGCCCTCGACGGCAGCCTGCGTCATGTCAACGGCATTTTGCCCATGACCGACTTCGCGCGGCGGGAAGGATTTCGGCGTATCTTCGTGCCGGATGTGGATGCAGCCGAGGCCGCCCTGGTGGAGGGCATCGAGGTGATCCCCGTCGATCATCTCACCCATCTCGTCAATCATCTGACCGGTATTGTACCCATCGCGCCGCAGCCGCACCGCCCCGTGCTCTCCGAAACCGATGGCCAGTATCCGGTGGACCTGGCCGACGTCAAAGGCCAGGAGCACGCCAAACGCGCCCTGGAGATTGCTGCTGCCGGCGGTCACAATGTCTTGATGAGCGGCCCTCCCGGTTCGGGCAAGACACTTCTGGCGCGCTGTTTGCCCACCATCCTCCCCCGTCTCACCGAGGAAGAAGCGCTGGATGTGACCCGCATCTACTCTGTCGCCGACCAATTACCTCCGGACACCCCTCTCATCCGACTCCGTCCCTTCCGTGCCCCCCATCACACCATCTCCTATGCCGGGCTCATCGGTGGGGGCCGCTGGCCCAGACCGGGTGAGATCAGTCTGGCCCATCGCGGGGTCCTCTTTCTCGACGAACTGCCCGAGTTCGGTGCTCGCATGTTGGAGATGCTGCGCCAACCCATGGAAGACAAGCAGATTACCCTCTCTCGGGCTGCGGGCGCAGTCACCTTCCCCACCAATTTCATGCTCGTGGCCAGTATGAACCCCTGTCCCTGTGGCTATTACGGCGATCCGGTTCGCCCGTGCACCTGCTCCAATGCGGCTGTCCAAAACTACCAGAAGCGTATCTCCGGTCCTTTGCTCGATCGCATTGACATTCACATCGAGGTCCCGCGCGTCGATTTCGAAAAGCTCAGCGATGACACCCGCGGGGAACCCTCGGCGGTCATCCGCGAGCGGGTGCAACGGGCGCGCGAGATCCAGGAAGAGCGGTTGCGCGAGGTACCGCACGCCTCCTGCAACGCAGACATGGGCCCCACGGAGGTGCGAGAATTCTGCCGTCTGGACGAGACGGGCCATCAGCTTGTCGGTGCGGCCATGCGACAGCTCGGCCTCAGCGCTCGCGCCTATCATCGCGTGCTCAAGCTGGCCCGGACCATTGCCGACCTGGCCGGCAGTGAGCAGATCCAGACTCCACACATCGCCGAAGCCATACAGTACCGGCCCCGACACCGTTTCTACTGACGCTGCTGTACGCAGGGCGGCACCATCTAGCGAAGGCTTTCCCGCTTGTCCACGCACGCTCGCAAGCTGTTGTGCACAGCCTGGAAAAGCGACCCACACAGCATCACGAGGAGCTCGCCTTTACTGCAGCAAGACCGGCACATCGCTGAGGGTGAGCGTCTGGCCGGGCGTGACCGTTTGCCAGGAAAAGCTGCCGTCCGGATTCGGCACGACGGACGTCATCTGGCTGATGCCGGGCGGCACGGTGAACGTCCCGCTGCCCCAAACGACGACCTTCGTGGCTCCGTCCTCAGTGGTGAACCGGTAGACGTTCTTGCCGCCCGGACTGCTGGCCAGCTTGGCCACATTGCTGAATGGGATCAACTCGTCGACCAGCAGTCCGAAGCTGTAGTACGATGGCTGCGCGTCGGCCGTGTCCGTGCGGATGCCGTAGAGCCGCCAGGCATTGTTGGGCGTGTCTGGCGAGCCGATGTACGTGTGCCACAGGACCAGCGAGTCGCCATAGCCGTATGCCTGCACGATCCGGCGGAACACGTCGGCGGCCTGGGAGGTGGTGCTGTTGGGGTAATCGGTGCGCTGGGTGAGCGTCGGGCTGGCTGTCGAACCTGTCTCGGTGTTCCAGACCGTCTTGCCGCTCAACCCGTGGTCGGCAATGAAGGCGGCGAGGCGGCCTCGCCAGTACGGGTAGCTGTACCACGGACCGTAGAAGTGGTAGTTGATCACGTCGAACCAGTCACTACCGCCTCCGTCGATCACCCCGGCGAGCCAGGTGTTGAGCCCGTAGTCGCTCAAGCCGCCCATGCCGGGCATGATGATGACGGCGTCTGGATCGCGGGCGCGGATGAAGTCGGCGACCTGGGCCAGGAAGACGCCCTGCTCCTGCGGGCTGAAGCCGTCCACAGGGTAGGAGGGTGGCAGACCGTTGTGTGATCGCCTGTGTTGTGTGCTGGCCGCGGGTGTGGGATCGGCGGCACGCCAGTGGTCCATCTCGTTGCCGATCTCCCAGTACTTCACGTAGTCGCCGTAGCGATCGATGACGTGCTGCAGGTAGTCCTGCGCCTCTGGCCCCAACGTCTTCTGGAACTCGGCAGGCGTCGTGGCCCAGGGCGGGGTGGCGGAGGCGTATTGCAGGGCGAAGAGGGTGACGATCGGTTCGAAGTCGGCGTTTGGGATCACGGCGTCGGCGGCCGACCAGTTCCACTGATCGTCCTGGGGCTCGACGACGTCCCACAGCATGTCGGCTTTGATGAACTGGCGGTAGGCCTGGACGCCCAGCTCGGCGAAGTCATTGAAGATCCATTCAGGCTGGAAGTAGTCGGCGTTCGGCGGGTCTTCCCAGTAGAAGTGAATGAAGTTCAGGCCGATTTGCGGGTTCTGCGGACGATTGAGGGGCAGGGGCGTGGCTGTCGGTGTGGGGGTTGGTGTCAGTGTGGGCCCATGTGCGGCGTGTTTCAAGATCACCGGCAGCCAGATGGTGAGTTGTGTCTCGGTGGCGACGGGTACCGTGGTAGGGGTCGGTGTGACGGATGGAGTAGGGGAGGCCGTGGCGGTGGCCGTTGCTGTGCTGGTGGCAGTGGGAGCACCCGCGGCATGAGCGCGGTCGGCCATCTCGTAGACGGCGGCGATGGCGTAGTCGCTCTCCAGGCCATCGGGATAGGCGTAGCTGGTTGCGTCAGACCAGTCGGCAGGGGGCGTGTTGGCGGCGTTGTCCGGCAGGTCGCTGCGACCGCTGAGGGCCGGGTTCACGGCGACGGCGTAGCTGCGTGCGGGGTTGATCTTCACCCAGGCGCCGGCGTCGTCCCAGCCGTCGAAGGCCTGGCGGATGTGCGGCTTGTCGGCTGCGATCTGCACGTGGTCGCCCACGCTGGCCAGCACCATGCCTTCCAGATCGGCGTTCCTGGCCACGGCGCCGGCATAGTGCCGCACCGCTTCGCGCAAGCCCCACCAGGTGTTTGCCTGTGCGAGATTGGCGATGGTCACCGGCCAGGTGCCGAAGATGCCCTGATCCTGCATCGCTTTGGTGGCCGGCGCCGAGAAATAAGCGCGCGTACCGTCGCCATACGAACCGAGCGGTACATCCTCCGACCTGGTCAGCACGCCATCGCCGTCCAAATCGGGCGTGAAGCACCCGGGATGGGTCCCGTCTGGCACGGTGGTATAACTGCCGTCGCCGGTGCCATCGAGAAAGATCACGGGCACAGGGCCTGTGGCATCGTACGCAATGGCGCTGTAGTCCACGGTGACGGTGAACGGTGTGTAGCCGGCCGGGTCGTACCACGGGTTCTCGCTCATGATGCGAACTTTCTGCGGGGGTGGACACGAGGCGTTGAACGGCCCCAGGTCCACGACGGCCATCTGGCTGCTGACCGGTGATTCCCACTGTATGATGTACTTAAGGTAGCCGTTGAGATCGCTTCCGAAGAGATCGGCGGTGACGACGGAGATGTTGCCGCCGTTCGAGCTGCCGTAGAAGCCGATATTGTCGTGCAGGACGTTGACCGGCACGACGTCGTCGATGGTGTGGCCGTCGCTGTCGGTGAGCAGGCCAGCAGCGTAGAGGGCCACGTCGCGCAAGGCGGCAATGCTGTCCGGCCCGCGATAGTCGTATGTGCCGTCGCTGCTGCGGCCGACAGCCGGGTCACTTCCACCGGGGAAGAGAAAGGCGATGCGAATCACGTCGTCGGCGCCGATAAGTGGCGGTCGCAGGGTGCCGGCGCTGGTGCCCCCTGGGACGTAGATGACGACCGGCGCACCATCGGGATAGCGGGCATCCGCGGGCGAGGCAGGGGCGCTGATGCGCAAGGCCAGCGTGCCGGAAGGGGGCGTGTGTGTGCTGGTCGAGGGCAGGTCTACGTCGATCGTGACCGGTGTAGCGCGCGGGGCCAGCGTCGCCAAAGCGGAGTTGCTGCCGGCATGGGACAACCCAGGCAGCAAAATAGAAATCCACACGATAACCCCCAGAATTGGGAAAAGGCGTTTCATGGCCTTATCTCCTTGTGAGATGGGTCGGTTCAGCCGGTGTGCCGGACGTTGTCCTACAGGATGCCTCGCGGGTGCAGGCTCGCTGTGAAGACAAGGTCAGGAGAATGTAACACGAAAGGGGACGCTGGGGCGGACGAGATCTTTCTGATAGGGCTTCCTTCATGGACGGCGCCTCCCACTTCATATCGTTCAGAGAGGGTTGGACCTCATACATATGGCACGCCGAAAAGACGGAATCGTGCGCGGCGCGGACTCATGGTTGGAATCTCGAAAGCAGAGTCCTATATAGCTGAGGCCCGTCTTGACGTGCCAACCTTAAATGCAGCCGGCGGTCGTGTTACCGACAAGCGGGACCACATTGCTATGGAGTTCCGCTCGCGCCCGAAGAGCACCGGGCATTCTCCAAAGACGCTGTACCGGAATACCTGCTCGCGCTGTCTCAAGAGCGTGCACCGTGCCTTTCTCCTCCATTGTAACCCACTTCCCGCGTTTGACAAATCCACCTCCGCGATAGCGGGTGCGTTTCAAAACGGGGCAGCGGGTTCGCCAGGCTGGTAAGGGTCCCCTCTGCAAGGGGGGTGCGGGAGCGCCCCCGCATCTGCTGCGTCGGCCAACGAGACAGGCGGCCGAGGTTTCAGCTTCTCGGGCAGAGCTGGATGTGGGACAGGCTTTCCAGCCTGTCCGGATGTCGGCCCACGCAGCACGGCTTGGCAAGCTGAAACGGTCGTTAGTCGTCTGGTCGGGTCGGGCCGCCTTTTGCTCCGGGGGGCGCTGCCCGCCAGCTGTCCCTAAACTGAAACGCACCTCGCCGAAAACGGGGCGTTGCGCAGCAACCGCATTGATGCTAAACTGGTAGAAGAGGTTGTCACCGCACGACGTACTCCGTATTCTCCTTCCTCTCTTACCAGCGGCACGGAGCCAAAACCATGGAAGATGAGCGCAAATGGCTGACACTTTCGGCTGCCAGTAAGCTGCTGGGCGTGCACCCTGCCACCCTCCGACAATGGGCCGATTCCGGCCAGGTGCCTTCCTACCGCACGCCGGGCGGGCACCGGCGCTTCGACGCGGCGGAACTGCGCGAATTCCTCATGGCGGCCAGTACTGCCCATGCACCCGAAGCCGCCGCAGTCTCGGAAAGTGCCATTGTCGAAACCGTTCTCTCGCAGACCAGGTCCGAGTTGCAAGAAGCGCCTCCCGCCGAGGATGCCTGGTACAGTGCCTTCGACGAACAGGGCCGGGAACGGCAGCGGGCCCTGGGGCGTGAGGTCTTCGAAGACGCTATCCAGTATCTCACCCATCCCGATGACAGAGCTGATCTGGCACGCAATGCCAGACGGCTGGGTCGAGCCTACGCAGAGAATGCGCTTCGCTATCACATTTCCCTGTTGGAAACGGTCCGTGCCTTTCAATACTTCCGCCTGAGCCTTTTGAAAGCTATCACGGACAGCGATATCAAGGAACAACTCAAGACGGCCAGGCATCTGCGTGCCACCGTTGATACCTATCTGAACGAAGTGCTGTATGGCCTGATCGACGCCTTCGAGAACGACCTTCTGGGAACCCGACTGCTTCTTGAAGACCTGGACTGACTGTTCTATTCTCCGGGACCACTCGCAGGCGTAACAAGTCGGCCCGAAAGTGCGTCTAAGGTGTGGCTTACAAGTCCGGTTGCTTCTGTCTCCCGGCAAGGAGCGCGCATCCACGACGGAAACCCCGGTGTGGCTCTCTCCTACCGGCAGCGAGCGCGTGCGCGTAGTATCTCGTCATTTCTTGCCCTTCCTTCCCAGCTTCTATGTCCCAACGTTTCCTTTCCTTGCTCATATTCATTGTCCTGACTCTGGGCAGTGTCTGGATCTGGTTCAACCGGGTTCCTGCCTCGGACTCCGCCGCCGCGGCCCAGCCGGCCATCCCTATGGCCGGCCATCCTGCGCCCGATTTCACCCTCCCTACCCTTGACGGCCAAAGCCTTCGTCTTTCCGACCTGCGCGGGCAGGCCGTGGTGTTGAACTTTTGGGCGAGTTGGTGTGGGCCCTGCCGCGCCGAAATGCCCGAACTCGAGCAAGCCTTTCGAGATAGGGCCGGCGGCGGCCTGGTCGTTTTGGGCGTCAATCAGGGTGAACAGCCTGCCATCGCCGCAGACTTCGTGCAACGCTTTGGCCTGACGTTCCCCATCGTGCTGGATCAGGAACTCCAGGTCTCCCGGCTCTATCGTACCAACTCCCTACCGACCACATTTTTCATTGATCGGAATGGCGTCATCAAGGACCAGGTCATCGGCCAGATGAATACCGCACTTCTGGAAGAAAGGCTGCGTACCGTCTATCCCTGAGGGTGTTGACATCCCATGCTACAGAGCTTTCAACTCGGACCGCTTGCCCTTCCCACCTATCCTCTGCTTCTGATTCTGGGCTTTTATCTGGGCCTGTTTTGGGCAGCCAGGACGGCCCAACGTCGCGGCCTCGACCCCGACCATGTTTACAATGCCGGCTTCTATGCAGCTGTAGCCGGTATCATCGGTGGGCGTCTGGGACACGTGGCCTTCCATCTCCCCGCCTATGCCGGCGACCCGCTCAGCATTCTCTCCCCTAACCTGGCTGCATTTCAACCTTGGGTGGCGTTAGCTGCTGCGCTCCTGCTCGTGGCCTGGTATATCCGTAAGCATCGCCTCCCCCTCCTCCCATTGTTCGATGCCTTGGCGAGCGGTGGGCTCCTCACCCTAGTCGTCCTAGCCCTGGCCGATTTTCTGAACGGCCGGCATTACGGCTCCCCTACCGTTCTGCCGTGGGCCGTCTTCCAGTGGGATGTGGCGCGCCATCCCGTTCAGTTGTACGAATTGGCAGGCACCCTGATGGTCATCCTCTTGCTCTGGTGGAGGCTGGACCGACTGACGCCCGGTCGCGGCGGCATGGCCGCGATAGCAGGATACGCCGCGGTCCGATTGGTTGTGGACGCATTTCGCGCGCAACCTGTGACCATCGGCGATGGTTTCCGCCTGAGCCAGGTCATCGCACTCGTGGTCTTGGTATTGGTTTTGCTCGCTTTCTACCAGACATCTCCTCGCAACCCTGCCCACCGGCCGCAGGCCTGAGATGCGCCCGTCTCGCGGCGGCACGCGGGTTCTAGGCAGTGTGGCCGTCACCGAGATGAGAGGAGGAGGGCTTCGCCACCGGTCATGAGCCAATATGAGAGGGAAGTCAATCGAACTGTACGAAGCATCTCTTGACGGGGCCCAACACTAAGTGTATAATACACACGAACCACAAACCTGACGGTTGTACCGCAATTTCACCGCCCGTTTCTATGCCGCGACTCGAGAGCGTCGCGTCCCAGGCTTACTTTGCTGGCCGATGTTCGGGTCTGCGGCTGTGATGAGGCAGGTGAAATGTGTGTCACATCTTACCCATTCATGGAGGTTACCATGTCGAATCTCGTCATTGTTGTCGATATGCAGCGCGGATTCGTCGATCCGCAGGGGACTCTGTACGTAGGCGAAACAGGCCGAGAAATCATTCCCGAGATCAAGAAAATCCTGGAAGCGGAAGGAGCACAAGGGGGGAAGTTCGTTTTTACGGTGGACACACACGACCCCGACGATCTCGAATTCAAGATGTGGCCACCCCATTGCATCCGAGGAACCTGGGAATGTGAACTTGCTCCAGAATTGGAGGAATTCTCCAAAGGGGCCAAGATAACACCCAAGCGCCGCTACAGCGCCTTCTTCGAGACCGATTTGGCATCCTATCTGGAAGAGCTGAAACCGGAGCGGGTCATCGTCACCGGCGTGTGTACCGACATCTGCGTGATGCACACGGTCTCCGACCTGCGCAACCGCGACTACGAGGTGATTGTACCGGCGAATGCCGTCGCCACCTTTGATCCTGCCGCCCACGACTTCGCCTTGACGCATATGGAGAAGATCCTGGGCGCCACCGTCGTCCCCAGCTATGAAGCCTGGCAGGAAAAGGAAGCGGTACAACATGCCTGAACAAGACGAACGATTTTCACCTTCGCAGGCGACGCTCTCGGGGGAGAACGCCGACGTCTACTTTTTGCGGACCCGTGCTATCCTGGAAGCCGAAGACCTGAATCCTCTGGTCACTATGGAGGTCTTCTGTCGGCAGCGAGCCGTGCTGGCCGGGATGCACGAGGTGCGAGCCCTGCTCGAACGCGTGCTGCCGGCGGACGCCGAGGTGTGGGGGTTGGAAGAGGGCACGGAGATCGAGCCGCTGGAGGTGGTCCTGCGCATTCGAGCGCCGTATCGCTCCTTTGCCATCTACGAAACCGCATATCTGGGTATCCTGGCCCATGAAACCGGTTGGGCTACTGCCGCCCGAGCCTGTGTAGAGGCCGCGAGTCCTGTTCCGGTCATCAGCTTTGGGGCGCGGCATGTGCATCCTGATGTCTCGGCCAGAATGGAGTATGCGGCCATCGTTGGAGGATGTGCGGGGTGTGCCACGCCGGCCGGTGCCAGGCTGGCCGGTATCAAGCCGTCGGGTACCCTGCCCCACGCGCTCATCCTCTGTATGGGCGATACGCTGGAGGCGGTCAAGGCCTTCGATCGCCACATCGACCCGGCCGTGAACCGCATCGCCCTGGTGGATACTTTCAAAGACGAAGTGGAAGAGAGCCTGCGGGTTGCCGAGGCCCTGGGCGATCGCCTTTGGGGTGTACGGCTGGACACACCGTCCGAACGAGGAAGGGTGACCGCAGACCTGGTACGCGAAGTGCGGGCAAAGCTGGATCTGGCAGGATTCCGTCACGTGAAGATCGTGGTCAGCGGCGGCATTGACCCCGAACGTATCCGCTATTTCCGCGAGGCGGGCGCGCCGGTGGATGCCTATGGGGTAGGCAGTGCTATCTCGGGCGCGCCACCGGTGGATTTCACCGCCGACATCAAGGAGATCGAGGGCAGGGCCGTGGCTAAACGAGGTCGCCTGCCGGGTATTACACCTAATCCACGTCTGAAACGCCTGGAGCTTCAGCCGGCGTGAGAAAACCACAAGGCCGGAGGAGAGGAATCCTCCGGCCTCAGTTTTTGTGCTCGACCCGGCCTGGCCTACTGCTGGCCGGATTCACCGCCCGGACTGATGACATTGATGATCTTCACCAACAGGCCGAAAATGAACTGGGGCCGGAAACCGGCGATAAAGGCGATCAGCGCCGGGAAAAATTGGGGTTCGGTCCGCAGCGATTGCGCTGCAACCTGTCCGCCCTGCAACGAGAGCAGACCGGCGTTGATAATGAGAAAGGTCACGCCCCCCAGGATTAACCCCATGATGGGCTGGCCGATGTACCACATCACATGCTGGCGTTCGAAATCCTGCCGCTGCGAGACATGTGTCCACAGAATGTACAGCGCCCCCACCACACCGCCAATACCGCCCCACACCAGCGTGCTCCAGAAGCCGATGGCGGTCAGCACTTCCTGGCCGGGATTCTCCACCCCGAATAACCGCGCCAGGAAATTCGAAAACTCCGTGCCGAATGCCAGCAGTCCCACGAAGGACGCCAGCAGCAGAAAGAACACGACGACCTCGAAGTAGAAGACCCGCCAGCCGTAGACATCACCCCATTTTTCAGAATTCTCGATCCGGTTGTACAGCGACATCGCCTGTTGGATCTTGTACTCGGCGATGACAAAATCCTCGGGGTTTTCGATGAGGATGGTGCGGGCCTGCCGTAGTGTGCCCAGGATTTGCTCGGTATCCGCCGGCCGATTGCTGATGAACTTGGGTACCTTGTCATACAGGAGATCGATGCGCTTGTGCAGCTCGGCGATCTTGGCATAGTCGAGACTGGCGCGAAGAGTTGCCTCTTCTTCGGGGGTGTGCTCCGGTAGGGGCGTTTCCTCCAGCGGTGGGGGTTCAGGGCGGATGAACGGGGACTGGGGCCGCACCGAATCGCCGGGAGGCCTATCCAGGTTCACCTCCGAAGGCTTACCCATCACATAGACGCGGGGCCGGGAGGGAGGCACTTCGGTGGATTCGCTCGCGGATGGGCGTTCGGGCTTCTTCCTGGGCTTCTCCCGCTTAGGCAGTGGAGAAGGCTCGGGGGTGGGCTCTTCTTCTCTGGGAGGTGCGGCCGGCCGGATTTCCTCGACCGTGACGGGCAGCCCTCTCTCCTCGCCTCCTTCCTTCGCCGGGCCGTGTCCCCCAGGTGGAACGTCGATCGCGTCCAACAACTCCTCGTCGGTCAGGGTTACTCCCTCACCGGCAACGGCCGGGGCCTCGGTATCGCTGCCGGTAGTGGCCGCGCGGGCTTCGGCTTCGAGCATGGATTCCAGCTCTGCCTCTGCGTCACGTGTCGGTTCCGTCGCGGGTGGCGGACTCTTTCTCGCGGCACGGCGCCGCGCGGTCCCTTCCCGGGTGTCGCTGAAGAGAGCATCCACACCCCGACCGACCTTCTTGGCCCTGCTTCCCTCTGCGGAGGATTTCTTCTTACTCATGTAATATCTCCTCGGCAAGATGGCGGTAGGCATCCGTTCCCGGATGGTTGGGAACATACTCCAGGATCGGCATCTGGGCTGCTACGGCTTCCGAAAAGCGTATACTTTTGCGGATCGGTGTCTTGAAGACGTAATCCCCAAACATCGCTTTCACTTCCTCCAACACTTCCCGGCTGTGGAGGGTGCGGCTGTCGAAAATGGTGATCACGATGCCCAGTACCTTGAGACGGGGGTTGGTGCGGTCGCGCACCCGCCTGATGGTGTCGAACAAGATCCCCATACCTCGCAGAGAGAGATACTCACAGAGCAGGGGGACCAGCACCTCAGTCGCGGCCGTCAGCGCGTTGATAGTCAGCAGTCCCAGACTGGGGCCGCAGTCGATGAGGATGAACTCGTAGTTGCTCTGGACCGAGGCCAGAGCCTCGCGTAGAAGATATTCCCGGCCTACCTGGGCAATCAGTTCTACCTCGGCCCCAGCCAGATCGAGATTTGCCGGCAGGATATCCAGACGCGCCCGCACATCTTTGTGGATGACCCCGTCCACATTCATTTCCTGTGCCAGCATGACATGGTAGACCGATCTTTCCAACGAGAAGGGATCGATACCGTAGGCAGCCGTCAATGCCGCCTGAGGATCCAGGTCCACCAACAGAACCCGATGCCCCTTTTCCGCGAATGCTGCGCCCAAATTGATCACGGTGGTCGTTTTCCCAACACCACCTTTTTGATTGGCAACGGCGATGACTCGAGCCATGATGTTTCAAAGGGGGGAAGTGGGGGAGGATTGGCTCTACGGCGGGAAAGATTGTGCTTTGCTACAGGGGAGCGTCAAAGCTGAGCGCTCGCTTTGCGAGTATAGCACAACTCGCCGGGTTCGTCATTTTGTGGCTCAAGCAGAAGAACGTCGTTCAAGCGATACGGGAGGCTTTTGCGGCGCCACCACCAACGAATGCTTTTGCAGGACCCGCACCTGACCCGGCCGCCCCCCCTTGAGCCGGCGCAGATGACGGCGTTGGGTATACATCACGCTCGTGCTTGTATCCTGCCGCGCCTGCGAGTAGTATGCAGCCCACGCAGCAGCCTGTTCCAGCACCTGACGTGGTACTTCCCTTCCTCCGGTGCGGATGACGACGTGGCTGCCGGGTACGCGCTCAGTGTGCAGCCAGATGTCCTCCGGCTGGGCCAGACGCCAGGTCACTTCCTCGTTTTGCACGGCATTGCGTCCGATCCACACCGTGAAACCCTCGGGTGTGCGCAATTGCAGGGGACGCGAGCGGGGTGCGGGCGACTTACGTTTGCCGCCGGGCCGCGCCACGAGCCCGGTAGCCAGCAGAGCTTCGCGCAGCTCTTCGATCTGGGGTGCGTTGTCGGCCAATGCCAGGTCTGCCTGCAATTGATCCAAATAAGCCAGGTCGCGATCGACCTCGGCCAGCAACTCGGGTACGCGTGCGGCCGCACGCTTGGCCTTTTGGTAGCGGGCAAAATACGCCTGAGCATTTTCACTGGCCGTAAGGGTGGGGTCGAGAGGGATGCGCAGGAGCCCTTCTCCCGTGTCGGCCACCAGTTCCCTGTCACCCGGCTTCACCTTCCAGGCATAGGCCAGGATCCATTCCCCCTGAGCACGCAGGCGTGCCACATCCTCTTCCCCCACTGCCTGCTCCCCCAGACTGGCGCGACGCGCCAGCAGCTTTTTTCGCGCTTCCTCTAGCATCTGCCGGACCTGACGCCGGCGTCCGGCATAGCTGTCGGCTCCGATCACCGCGACGTAGTAGGCGCACGCCGCCTCGGAGATGGTGGAATAGTGTTCGAAGCGATCCAGATGCGTCAACTCGTAGGGTGCAAAAGCCGCGGGGACGTCCTCGTCGGAGAATGCCACTGTCGGCGCCCAGCCGCCCTCGGTCGGCAGAGAACGTACCCAGGTGATCACGTCCAGTAGACTTCCGGTGCTTACATTCGGATGGGCCACATCGGCGTGAACGTCGCCGGTGGCGCGGTAGACCAACTCACGTGCCAACAGAGGGCTGAGGCCGGCGATCTGGCTCACCAGCAGGCGCCAGAGTGGCTCCCGCGCCGGTGTCCGATTTAGCCACCGTTCTATTTCCGGCGCCGTGACGAGGTCGATGGGCGTCTTGTTGCGTTGGGGGGGAGGCGGCTGATAGGGTTTGCCGGGCAGCACAACGCGATGGGGATTTTGTGCGGGTCCCGCGCGGCGCTGGGCTTCCAGGATCGTTCCTTCTGCATCCAGCAAGAGGATATTGCTGCGGCGGCCCATGATTTCCCCAACCAAGGTGGTGGGCCCCAGCCGGGGATGCAGGCAGCGCAGGTGGAGGACGCGCTCCCAGGCGGGTTGAAACACGTCCTCTACACGGGCACCACGCAGGTACTTGCGCAGCAAGAGCAGCAGGGGAGAATCCTCATCTGTGCCTCGCCGCGCTCTTTCGCGTAGCCTGTGCACTCTCGCGTAGCGCGGATGTGCGTCGAGCAGCAACCACTGGCGTTTGCCCTGCCCGAAAATCTCCAGCGCGACGGCCTCTGCGGATGGGCGGATTACGGCCTGAATTCGGCCGGAAACCAGGGTTTCCCGTAATTCTCGGGCCACTGCCGCCAGGGTGATCGCATCCATGACCCGATTCTACTCGATAGACTATGCGCAAGGCCAATTCTGACCCGAAAAATGTTTCGGATAGTCTGATCGCCCCACGCTCACAGAGCCAGCAACGCCGGTGCTTCCAGCGCAGCCCGCAGATCGCGCAAGAACTGCGCGGCCACAGCGCCATCGACCACGCGATGGTCCGCGGACAACGTCACCGTCATCACGGGGCGAGCCACAGGTCGATCCTGCTCGTCGGGCAGAATCCGCCTCTGGATCCGCCCGACTGCGAGGATCCCCGCCTGCGGCGGATTGATGATGGCGGTGAAGCGGTCGACGCCGTACATCCCCAGGTTTGACACGGTGAAGGTGCCATTGGCAACGTCCTGCGGCCGTAGTCTACCCGAGCGCGCACGTTCTGCTAGCTCCGCGATCTCGGTGCTCAGGGCGTAGATCCCCTTTTGATCTGCGTGTTGGACGACCGGTACGACAAGCCCTTCCTCCAGCGCAACGGCCACCCCGATGTGGATGTCGGAGAGGACCAGGATGTTGTCCTCTTCCAGCCGTGCATTCAGCCGAGGCACGCGTCGCAGGGCCCAGGCACAGGCCTTGACGATGATGGCGGTCAGGCTCGGGCGTACTTGCTCGTCTGTCTGCAGGGACGCGGCGCGAGATCTCAGCCGCTCCATGCCCGAGGCATCGATGTCGGCCTCGAAAACAATATGCGGCGCCTGTTGTACACTTGCCTGCATCCGTTCCGCGATGGTGCGCCGCATGCCCTGCAGCGGGATCACCTCGGCCACACCTTCGGGCAGAGCCGAGGCCTCTGCCGCGGCCAGAACATCGACCGACTGGATGCGCCCCCGCGGTCCGCTACCCTTGATTCGCGTCAGAGACACGCCCAACTCCCGGGCCAGCCGCCGCGCCGCGGGTGCAGCCCGTACCCTGTCCCCGGCCGTAGAGGCCTGGCCGGCCAGATAGCTCTCCACATCCCGACGGGTAATGCGACCGCCAGGGCCGGTGCCAACCAGCCTGTCGAGATCGACACCCTGCTCCTGGGCCAGTCGCGCGGCCACAGGGGTGATGCGCCGACCGGCCGAAGGCTGCATCGGGCCCCGCGCAGGGGAGGGGACAACAGAAGCCGGTGGGGTGGCCGCAGGCAGGGTCTCGTTCGGCCGGCGGATGTAGGCGATGACCTCGGTCACCGGTACCGTTGCTCCCGCCTCGTAGCGGATTCCGTCCAAAATGCCCGATTCCGGCGCCTCCACTTCCATGTCCACCTTATCGGTGCTCACTTCGGCAATGGGATCCCCCTTCTCCACGGCATCACCGGGCCTGACCAGCCAGCGCAGAATCGTGGCCGTCTCCTGGGTGAAGCCGAACTTGGGCATAATCACTTCTCGCGCCATCAGTATACCCCTCCCACGAGCCTGCGCGCTTCGGCGACGATGTTCTCGACCTGCGGCACGGCATGATATTCCAGGGTGCGGTTGTAGGGGATGGGCATGTCCAGGCCGGCCAGACGCCTTACCGGCGCTTCCAGATAGTCGAACGCCTCGCTCTCCACGATGCGGGATGCCACCTCGCCGCCGAAGCCACCGGTTTTGACCGCTTCGTGCACCACCAGTGCCCGGCCGGTCTTCTTGACCGAGGCCACAATAGGCTCCATGTCCAGCGGCACCAGGGTACGCGGGTCGATGATCTCAAGCTCGATGCCCTCTTCGGCCAATAGATCGGCAGCCTCCAACGCCCGGGAGACCATGATAGATGTGGCCACGACCGTCAGATCCTTGCCCTCGCGTACAGTCTTGCTCTCGCCCAGGGGTACAGTGTAGGCATCTTCCGGGACGTGACCTCTTGTCTTGTAGAGGAGCTTGTGTTCGACGAAAATCACCGGGTTGTCGTCATAGATGGCCGCCCGCAGCAGGCCCTTGGCGTCGTGGGGTGTGCTGGGCATCACCACCTTAAGACCTGGTACATGCACGAACCATGCTTCCAGGCTTTCAGAGTGCTGGGCAGCAGCTCCCGTCCCCGAGCCGGCCGGCATGCGCAAGACAAAGGGGACCCTGGCCTTGCCGCCGAACATGAAGCGGATCTTGGCCGCCTGCAAGACCAATTGCTCCATGCTCAGGGTGACGAAGTCCATGAACTGGATTTCCCCCACCGGACGCATTCCCGTAAGAGCCGCTCCGATACAGGCACCGGCAATCCCCGCTTCCGAGATGGGTGTGTCGATGATGCGGTCGGGTCCGAACTCATCGATCAGCCCGGCACTGACCCCGAAAGCCCCGCCGTACACGCCAATGTCCTCGCCGATCATGAACACGTCCGGGTCTTCGCGCATGACCTGGCGCAAACACTCTCTCAGGGCTTCGGCATAACTCAGTTCACGCATAGATGCCCTCCAGGATGGTGCTGACCTCGGGTTCGGGGCTGCTCTCGGCAAAGGCCAGGGCCTGCTCGATGCGTTCTCGTGCCTGCGCGCGCAGGTTCTCCAGCTCTTGGTCGTCGAGTGCCAGTGCCTGGGCGTAGCGCCGTATGGGGTCCTTCTTTTGCCAGGCCTTGACCTCCTCACGCTTACGATATGCCTGCCGGTCGCTCTTGGAATGCCCCCGCCAGCGGTAGGTTACGGCTTCGACCAGGGTGGGACCCCGACCCGCCCGCGCCCGCTCGGCGGCGTCCTTTACGGCCTGATAGACGGCAAAGAGGTCGTTGCCGTCCACCGTCACGCCGGGGATGCCGTAGGAGCAGGCGCGCTGGCTGATGTGCTCGATGTTGATGGCTCGTCGTACAGGCATCGACATGGCATACTGATTGTTCTCGCAATAGAAGATGATCGGCAGATCCCAGATGCTGGCCATGTTGAGGGACTCGTGGAACGCGCCTTCGTTGGCTGCCCCATCACCGAATATGACGATGACGACTTGATCGGTCTGCCGCATCTTGATGCTCAGCCCGACGCCTACGGCGATGGGGATGCCGCCACCCACGATGCCGTTGGCGCCCAGGTTGTTCGCCTCGATGTTGGCAATGTGCATGGAGCCGCCCCGCCCGCGGCAGTATCCCGTGGCTTTGCCCAGGAACTCGGCCATCATCAAATCGACGTCGCTGCCCCAGGCCAGGCAATGACCGTGCCCGCGATGGTGGTTGAGGAGGTAGTCGCCCCGCTTGAGCGCAAAGGACGCGCCTACCGCCGAGGCTTCCTGACCTATGGAGAGATGCATCGTGCCGTGCAACTTGCCCAGCGCGTAGAGTTCTTCGGCCTTTTCTTCGAAGGCGCGGATGAGAAGCATTCGTTTGAGTAATTCCACGGCAGGCTCGTGGCCCCATTGCTGCAAATAGGTTTGGGGGTCCGGCGCTTGGGTCTGGTCCGTCATGTTGGGGAACCTCACGGGAGAAATGATGGGGGAAGTGCAATGTAGGGGACGCAGTGGGCGCTCAGCCGTCGGGCGACTGTTCCAGCAGGCGCAGGGCCTGAGCAGCAGCCACGGCATCGGTGACGAGTGTGTTGATCAGCCCGCTGCGTGCCGCGCCGACGATGGGCCGCGCTTTGGCAAGTCCACCGGCAATGCCGAGACGGCGGGGGACCCGGCGTAGAGATTCGGCATCGACACCGACAAAGCGGCGCTGCAGGGGTGTATCAACGAGTCGTCCGGCAGCGTCGAAATGGATGGCGCAGACATCGCCGACGGCACCGGCCTGGGTG
>RFJM01000043.1 GCA_003694905.1 Caldilineae bacterium | reverse complement strand
CGGCATCCGGACAGGCTGGAAAGCCTGTCCCACATCCAGCCCGGCCCGAGAAGCTGAAACCCCGTCCGTCTGTCTCGTTGGCCGATGCCGCAGATGCGGGGACGCTCCCCCGCACCCCCTTGCAGGGTGAACCTTACCGGCCCGGCGCACCGGCTGCCCCTATTCTGAAACGCACCCCGCGGCCATCTTTCATCTTGACAGTTGGGCTGCTGTCGCCTACACTACGACTACGCACCATGTTCGTGTTGTGCGTGTCCGTCAAACTCACATCTCTCGACGATGAGGACGCAAGGAGACTTACCTTGACACCAGTAACCACACCAGTCCAAGAGGTAGGGAGGACACGACGCCGAATCCGGTGGATGGACGTGCAAGAGCAGCTGACAGGATACCTGTTTATCCTGCCTGCCATGATAGTGATTTCTGTTTTCGGCCTTTTCCCTATCTTCTATGCCATCTACATGAGTACTTTCAAATGGCGGGTCAGGAAGGGCTCGTTTGTGGGATTGGGGAACTATGCCAAGGCGGTGGGTGACCTGTCAGGCGTGGTCACGTTCCTGGTCGGGTTCGGGCTCATTGCGCTGGCGTATGTAGTCTGGCGGTGGGCGCTGAGAAGCAGCGATACGCGCAAACTGCTGGGCGGCGCCGCAGGGGCTCTGGTCCTGATCGCTGCCGGTTGGGTCATCGCCACCGGTTGGGGAAAGATGATGATGTCGGGGGACGAGAACTTCCTGCAGGCACTGCCGGTGACGGTGTACTACGCGCTGGGGACGGTGCCGGCCGAAATCGGGCTGGCGCTGATCCTGGCCGCGCTGCTTTACCAGAAAATTCGGGGGCAGGAGTTCTTTCGTATGCTCTATTTTCTGCCCTACGTGACGCCGGCCGTGGCCGCGGCCGTCGTCTTCCGTACGATCTTCAACCCGCGCGATACATCTCTGGCCAACCAGATATTGAGCTGGTTCGGCATCGCGGCGAAAAAATGGCTGTTTGAGCCCGAGCCCTTTATCAACGCCATGTTCGGCACCGACTTCCACGGTTTTCTGGCCGGGCCCAGCATGGCTTTGGTGTCTATCATCTTCTTCGGCATCTGGACCTACGTGGGTTACAACACCGTGATCTTTCTGGCCGGTCTTGGCTCCATCCCCCATGAGCTCTACGAGGCGGCCGAGATCGACGGCGCCAGCAAGTGGCAGTCCTTCCGCCATGTCACTCTGCCTTTGCTCTCGCCGGTCACCTTTTACCTGGCCCTTATCGCCTTCATCGGCACCTTCAAGGCGTTCAACCACATCTATGTCATGCGCAGTCCCAGTGCTCTCGGCACTGCCGATACGACCAGTGTCGTCATTTTCGATACCTTCTACAAAGCCAACCAATACGGCTATGCTGCCGCCCAGGCGATCATTCTCTTCCTGATCATCCTGGCCCTGACCATGGTCCAGAACAGAGTCTTTGGGGAAAAGGTGTTCTATGGCTGAATCTGTCCAACGTCTGGAGCAAGTCCGGGAAGTCTCTGCCATGAGGCCACGTGCGCCCCTCGTGCGGCCCTGGCGGTTGCTCCTCTATGCCATTCTGGTCTTCGGCGCGGTGCTGGCCATCGTGCCCTTCTTCTGGATGATTTCGACTTCGCTGATGACATTGGGCGAAACCATCAACAAGCAGTGGTTGCCCTCGGTGCCTCAGTTTGGCAACTATGTCGAAGCCTGGACCGAGGCAAAATTCAGCAAGTATTTTCTAAACAGTGTTATCATTACCCTGGTGACGGTAGGCGGTCAGTTGGTGGTCTGTACGCTGGCAGGCTACGCGTTTGCCCGGATCAGGTTTTTCGGTCGGGAGGTTATCTTTGCCATTCTGCTCTCCAGCATCATGATCCCCGAATCCATCACCATGATCCCCAACTTTCTCCTGATCCGGGGCAACATCATCCCCCTGCCGGGGGGTACCTGGCTCAACACCCTGCAGGCCCTCACCGTTCCCTTCTGGGGCAGTGTGTTTGCCATCTTCTTATTGAGGCAATTTTTCATCACCGTCCCCAATGAGTTGTGGGACGCTGCCCGGCTGGACGGCGCCGGTCACCTGCGCTTTTTGCTGCGCGTCGTGCTGCCCATCAGCAAGGCGCCCATCATGACCGTGCTTATCTTCGCCTTCATCGGCTCTTGGAACGCCTTTCTCTGGCCTCTGCTGGTGACGACCAAAGACACCTGGCGACCCCTGTCGGTAGGATTGTGGACCTTTGTCTCCGAAGCCGGACCGGAGACGCAGTTGCTGATGGCCGGAGCCGTCATCACCATCGTGCCCATTCTCGTCCTCTACTTCTTTACGCAAAAGCAATTCACCGAGGGCATTGCCACCACCGGCCTCAAAGGCTGACGATTTCCTGTGGGTACCCGGAGGAGGTCCCTCTCTCCTCTTTCCCATACCATGTCTGTTCCATCCATCTCTCAGTTCTTTCAAGGAGAAGTCGCCATGAAAAACCGTAGAGTCCTTTTCAGCATTCTCGCCATTCTGATCCTTTCCATGTTTGTGCTGGCAGGCTGTGCGCAGCAGGCCGCGCCGCAGGCCCCAGCCGAAGAAGCGGCGCCGGCCGAGGAAGCGGCTCCTGCTGAAGAAGCAGCCCCGGCCGAGGAGGCCGCTCCGGCCGAAGAAGCGGCTCCCGCCGAAGAGGCGGCCCCGGCTGCAGCCGAGGACCCCTGGGCCGATGTCGATCCCTCGGGCCAGACTGTGACCTTCTGGCATCAGCACAGCCGTGCTCGCGAGGAGGCCCTCCAGGAGATCGTGCAGCAGTTTAACGACACCAACGAATGGGGCATTACTGTCAACGCCGAATATCAAGGCCACTATGGTGACATCTTCAACAAGATGCTCGGCGTCATGAACACCCCCGACGCGCCGGACATCGTGGTGGCTTATCAGAACCAGGCTGCCACCTATCAGCTGGCCGACGCGCTGGTGGATATGAACACCCTGGTCAACAGCCCGAAGTGGGGTTTCGACGAGGCGACCCAGCAGGACTTCTTCCCCGGTTTCTGGGCTCAGGACATCTTCCCCACGTTTGGTGGCGCTCGCCTGGGCATCCCACCCAACCGCTCCATGGAGGTCATGTACTACAATGCCGACTGGCTCCAGGAACTGAGGGACGCCGGCGCCATCGATTTCGACGGACCGCCGCAAACCCCGGACCAATTCAAGCAGGCGGCCTGCGCCGCGGTGGAGCATCCCTTCAGCAAGGCGACCGGCGAGGGCAGCATGGGCTATGAGCTCAGCATCGACGCCTCCCGCTTTGCCAGTTGGACCTTTGCTTTCGGCGGCAACGTTTTTGACTACGATGCCAACCAGTACTCCTACAACAACGAAGCTGCCGTCGCCGCCATGAATTTCATGCAGGACCTGTTCAACTCTGGTTGCGCCACCCTGGTAGCAGAACGCTATGGCGATCAGTCCGACTTCGGCGCGGGTAAACTTCTTTTCACCGTAGGCTCCAGTTCGGGTCTGCCTTACTACCGCAGCGCAGTAGATGAGGGCGCTCAGTTTAACTGGAGCGTCGCGGCCATCCCGCATACCACCCCCGACCCGGTGCAGAACATCTACGGCGCCTCCGTCAGCATCGCCAAGACCACCCCCGAGCGCGAACTGGCCGCCTGGCTCTTCCTCAAGTTCTACACCAGCCCCGAGATCCAGGCCAAGTGGGCCAAGGTCAGCAACTACTTCCCGGTACGCGCCAGCGTTGCCGAGAATATGAAAGACTACTTTGACGCCAACCCTGCCTACCGAACGGCCTGGGATCTGCTGAAGTACGGCACAACCGAGCCGCCGGTGCCCGGCTATGACTTCGTGCGAGACATGGTGAGTGAAGCGATGGCCGCCATCGTCGACGGTGCCGACGTGCAGAGCACCCTCGACAAGCTCACCGAGGATGCCAATCAGAACCTGGCAGAGCAGCTGGAACAGCTCAACCAGTAACCCCTCTCTCACGCAAACGAAGAACCCCGAAGACAGTCTCTTCGGGGTTCTTTTTTGTTTTGGGCCGGGCTGCCCGCGGTCAGCTCAATGCCTCGATCTGTTCCAGCAGTCTGGCCCGTTGTTCCTGCAGCTCGCTCAATGACTGCCGGGCCTGTTCCACCACGCGGGCAGGTGCCTTGCTGACGAAGTTCTCGTTGGCCAGCCGCGCTTCGGCCGAGCGCAGGCGTTTCTCGGTCTCGGCCAATTGCTTTTGCAGCCGCGCCAGCTCTGCCTCCACATCGACCATGCCGCCCAGCGGCAAGAAGATGGCCACATTCCCGGCCACCAGAGCCGCGCACTTCTCCCCCTCGGGCGGGCTCCCGAAATGGACCCGGCCGGGATCGAGTCGGGCCAGGGTAGTGACAACCTCTATCTGCGAGCGGAAGAGAGAATCCTCGGCCCCGGCATCGAAATAAGCAGCAATGCGACGACCCGGATCCACGTTGTATTCGCTGCGGGCGTTGCGAATGGAGCGCACAGCCTCGCGCAGGCGCTCGAAACCCGCCGCAGCTTCCTCGTCATCCAGACCCTCGTCCGCTTCGGGCCAGGCCGCCACGATCAGGGCGGGGGCTTCGTCCTGGCGATGGGGCAGGTGCTGCCACAGTTCCTCGGTCACATAGGGGATGAAGGGGTGCAGCAGGCGCAGCGTCTGATCCAGCACATAGACCAGCGTCTGACGCACCGGCTCGGCCCCCTCCCCCTGCAGGCGGGGCTTGGCCGCCTCGATGTACCAGTCGGCAAATTCGCCCCAAAGAAACTCGTAGACCTGGCGGCCTGCTTCCCCGAACTGGTAATTTTCGAAAAGGCGTGTGGCAAGCCGGATGATATGGTTGAGCCGGTGCAGGATCCAGCGGTCGGGCAGGTCGAGCTGCTCGCGGGCCGGGGCGCCACTATAGCGGAAGTCCTGCGGCAGATTGCCCAGCACGAAGCGGGTGGCATTCCAGATCTTGTTGGCGAAATTGCGGTTGGCCTTAATACGTTCGATGCTCAGATTCATGTCGTTGCCGGGCGTTGAACCGGTGAGCAGGGTGAAACGCAAGGCGTCGGTGCCGTAGTTGTCCATGACTTCGATGGGATCGATGACATTGCCGTAGGTCTTGGACATCTTGCGACCCGTTTCGTCGCGCACAATACCGTGCAGATAGACGGTGTGGAAGGGGATGTTGTTGGTGAACATCAATCCCTGCATGATCATGCGCGCCACCCAGAAGAAGAGGATGTCGTAGCCGGTTTCCAACACGTCGGTGGGATAGAAGCGTCGCAGGTCGGGGGTGTCGTCCGGCCAACCCAGGGTGCTGAAAGGCCATAACCCGGAACTGAACCAGGTGTCAAGCACGTCCGGATCCTGCTGTAGAGTCACGGGCTCGCCATAGTGTTCGCGCGCGGCTTCATGCGCTTCCTCTTCTGTATGTGCCACGAAGATATGCCCGTCGGGTCCGTACCAGGCGGGGATGCGGTGCCCCCACCATAGCTGACGACTGATACACCAGGGACGCAGGTTTTCCAGCCAGTGGTAATAAACCTTGGTGAAGCGTTCGGGGATGATGCGGATCCGCCCCGAGCGCACCGCGGCCAACCCCATCTCGGCCATGGGTTTGGTGTTGACAAACCATTGTGTGCTGACCAGCGGTTCGATGACTTCACCGCCACGCTGGGCCCGCGGTACCTGCATGCGATAGGGCTCCTCTTTGATAACCAGTCCGGCCGCGGCCATGTCGGCCCACAGTTTCTTGCGCGCCTCGAAGCGCTCCAGCCCGGCATAGGGTCCGGCCTCGTGGTTGAGGGTAGCGTCCTTGTTCATGATATTGATGATCTGCAGGCCGTGGCGCCGGCCGATCTCGAAGTCGTTGGGATCGTGGCCGGGCGTGATCTTGAGGGCACCGGTGCCGAACTCCATGTCCACGTAGGTGTCGTGGATGATGGGGATGGGCCGATTGAGAATAGGCACCAGGCACGTCTTGCCAATGAGATGCCTGTAGCGCTCATCGTCGGGATGCACGGCTACGGCCGTATCGCCCAAAATGGTTTCCGGTCGGGTGGTGGCCACGGGGATGTAGCCCACACCGGGACCATCCTCAAGGCTGGCTCCCGCCACCGGGTACTTGAAGTAATAGAGGGTGCCCATCTCGTCGGAGTACTCCACCTCCACATCGCTGACCGCCGTCTGCAGACCCGGCGACCAGTTTACGATGTACTCGTCGCGATAGATGAGCCCCATACGATACAGCCGCACAAAAGCCTCGCGCACGGCCCGGCTCAGGCCCTCATCCATGGTAAAGCGCTCGCGATCCCAGTCGCAGCTGGCGCCCAGCCGCCGCAACTGACTCACGATGCGGCCATGGTACTTCTCTTTCCAGGCCCAACATTCTTCCAGAAATCGTTCGCGACCGATTTCCTCCCGGCTGGTGCCTTCATCATGCAGCTTTTTCTCGACCTGCAGTTGGGTGGCGATGCCGGCATGATCGGTGCCGGGGACCCACAGGGCAGCTCGTCCGCGCATACGCTGGTAGCGGATCATGAGATCTTCGAGCGCGACGAACAGGGCATGGCCCTGGTGCAGGATGCCGGTGACGTTAGGCGGAGGGATGGAAATGACAAAGGGCTTGCCGTCGGGGTTGCGGCTGTTCTCGGGCTTGAACCAGCCGTTCTCTTCCCACCATCGATAAAGGCGGGATTCGGTAGTTCTGAAGTCGTAGGCCTTGGGAAGTGTGAAACTCGGCATATTTAGATTACCTGCAGCTGGAGGATAGAAGAGAGGACGAAGCCAACATCTTGACTGGGATGTGGCAACGCCAAACAAAAAACCTTCGCGTCTCAAGGACGGAAGGTTCCGCGGTACCACCTTGCTTGACGACGGACTGTGCCCGCCGCCCACTTGGCTCGCTGTAACGGGCTGTCCCGGATGCGCCTACTGGGTTTCAGCACATCGACTCACCGGCGACCTTCGGTAGGGCATGACGAGCAGGGCTTGCAGCCGGTGACCCCGCCTCTCTGGCGCGTGTGTCCTACCTACTCCTCCGGATCATCGTCTTTGCTGGTATGTAAATCGAGTTCTTATTGTAAGGTGTTTCGGCATCGCTGTCAAACGCACGAATCTGCGGGGTGCGTTTCAGAATAGGGGCAGCCGGTGCGCCAGGCTGGTAAGGGTCCCCCTTGCAGGG
>RFJM01000351.1 GCA_003694905.1 Caldilineae bacterium | reverse complement strand
TGGCGGGCAAGCGCCTCGGCCCGGTCCGCAGCCACACCCTGCATGCTCCAGGGACCGGTCCAGGTGATGTACACATCGACCAGCCGGCCGCGCAGGTCCCGTTCATCCTGGAAAAATACCAGCCGGTTTTGAGGCGTGCGCCCACGCCACTTGCCCTTGTGCAGGTCTTCCACCAGCACCTCTACCGTCCGGCCCAACCATTGCCGGTTGATTTCGGCGCTGATTCGCTCGTGCTGTTCTTCCAACAGACGATGGCGGCGGCGCTTTTCCTCGTCGGGCACGTCGTCTATCATGCGGCGGGCACTTACCGTCCCCGGCCGGGGGCTGTAGCGGGCCAGATGGGCCTTGTCCAGCCGCAGCTCTTCCAGGATGTCGTAAGTGCGTCGGAAGTCTTCCTCGCTTTCACCGGGGAACCCGACGATGATATCGGTGTGAATGGCGACACCGGGGATGCGCTCGCGGATGCGGTGCACCAGTCGGCGATAGTCATCCGCGGTATAGCCCCGCTTCATACGGGCCAAGACTTCGTCACTACCGGCCTGGATAGGCACCTCGATGTGGGGCATCACCTTTGGCAGGCCGGCGACGGCATCCAGCAGCGCGTCGGTCATGTAGTTGGGATGGCTGGTGAGGAAGCGGATACGCAGAAGGCCGGGGATGTCGTGCACCGCGCGCAGCAGATCAACCAGGTCGGGCGAACCGCCCCAGTCGTAGCCGTAGCGATCCACGATCTGCCCCAGCAGGGTGACCTCGCGCACGCCCTGCGCGACCAGACCTCTCACTTCCTCCACCACCTCGGGCAGAGGGCGGGACCGTTCAACGCCCCGCCGGTACGGGATGATGCAGAAAGTACAGGCGTGGGAGCAGCCGTAAACCACCGGCACGTAGGCCGCGACCGGCGCCCCACCCGCCAGAGACAGATGCTTGATGGAGGCGCTGGGATAGGCGCCGTCCTGCAGGTGATAGCGATCGGCCAGTTGTCGTGCTTCCAGCGAGGCCAGTTCCTCATCGATGAGCTTGTTGCGTAGATGATCGATCAGCGGCTGCGCCTGGCTGGGCCCCATGAACACATCCACCCAGGGAAAGGCTTCCCGGAGCTTAGGCGACGGCTTCACGCCCACCATGCACCCCATCAGGGCCAGAGTGCGGCCGGGGTCGGCGAGCCGCCACGGCTTGAGCGCGCCCAGTTTGCCCCGGGCCTTGTCCTCGGCGCTCTGCCGCACCACGCAGGTGTTGAGGATAACGATGTCTGCTTCGTTGATATCGGCCGTGGGCTCGATGCCCAGCTTCTCCAACTCTGCCCCCACGTGGGTCGAGTCGGCCACGTTCATCTGGCAGCCGATGGTCCAGATGTGGTACTTGTGCATATTGCCTCCGTTGGTTGTCCCTTGTACGAGGGGCCAACAGTGTGGGATCGTTGTGCGAGAAGGGATTATAGCAAGGCGATTGGAGACTGGCAAGAGTGAGACACGAGTCCGGGAGCGTTTCGTCGTCGGGGCGGCCGGTCGCTTTCCATCCGCCCGCCCCGGAACAGCCGCGGCCCGCCCCAACCGGACAACCACCCACCGCTGCAGCTTGCCGGGCCGTGCTGTGTGGCCCGGCAGCCGGACAGGCCGGAAAGCACGTCCCACATACAGTCCTGTCTGAGGGGTCGGTTCATTTGGCCCGGGAGAGAGGTTGACACTCTGCCCGACGGGTAGAAGCCCAACCATGTTGGGCGACGAGACGGCCGCAGCGGCCGTCAGGACGCCGCGGATTCGGCGGCAGGCATGGGCAATACCTTGCGCAGGAACTGGCCCGTGTACGAGCGGGGGTGCTGGGCCACGCGCTCCGGCGTACCTTCGACCACCACCCGGCCACCGCGGTCGCCACCCTCAGGACCCAGGTCGATGATCCAATCGGCCGATTTGATGACATCCAGATTGTGCTCGATGACCAGCACGGTGTTGCCACGATCCACCAGATCATGTAGCACGGACAGTAGTTTCTCCACATCCGCGAAGTGCAGACCGGTGGTAGGCTCATCCAGGATGTAGAGGGTCTTGCCCGTTGCCCGCCGCGACAGCTCCTTCGATAGCTTGACACGCTGAGCCTCGCCGCCGGAGAGTGTGGTGGCGGGCTGCCCCAGCTTGATGTAGCCCAGACCCACCCGATACAGGGTCTCCAGCTTGTTGCGAATGCGCGAGATGTTCTCGAAGAATTCGAGCGCCTCCTCTACGGTCATGTCCAGCACGTCGGCGATGTTCTTACCCTTGTAGGTGATCTCAAGCGCTTCGCGATTGTAGCGCTTGCCATGGCATACCTCGCAAGGCACGTAGACATCGGGGAGGAACTGCATCTCGATGCGGATGATGCCATCCCCGCGACAGGCCTCGCAACGGCCGCCCTTCACGTTGAAGGAAAACCGTCCCGGCTTGTAGCCGCGGAGCTTGGATTCGGGCAGGGCGGCGAAGAGCTGCCTGATGGGCGTAAACAC
Organism: Caldilineae bacterium; assembly: GCA_003694905.1. GTDB lineage: Bacteria > Chloroflexota > Anaerolineae > J102 > J102 > J102. Next base: position 6,068 of record RFJM01000351.1, on the reverse strand, counting down.
GTCGGTGTAGGTGGCCGGGTTAGAACGGGGTGTGCGGCCGATGGGCGACTGATCGATGTCGATGACCTTGTCCAGGTGCTCCAGGCCCTCGATGCTGTCGTGACGTCCCGGCTTCTCTTTGGCGCGATAGAGGCGTTTGGCCACGGCCCGGTACAGCGTGTCGATAACCAGCGTGGATTTGCCGGAGCCGCTGACGCCCGTGACAACGATGAATTTGCCCAGCGGGAAGCGCACGTCGATGTGCTTGAGATTGTTTTCCGCGGCACCGCGCAGGATCAGGTACTCGCCTGTGCCGGGACGCCTTACCTTGGGCACGGGGATGCTGCGGCGGCCCGAGAGATAGGCCCCGGTGAGGCTGTTCTCGTTGGCGGCCACGGCCTCCGGTGGACCCTCGGCCACGATCTGTCCGCCGTGCTCACCGGCGCCGGGTCCCAGGTCGATGATCCAGTCGGCCGCACGCATGGTTTCCTCGTCATGTTCAACGACGAGCACCGTGTTGCCCAGGTCGCGCAGGTCGCAAAGCGTGCGGATCAGGCGGGCATTGTCGCGCTGGTGCAGACCGATGCTCGGCTCATCAAGGATGTACAGCACGCCCATCAGTTGAGAGCCGATTTGCGTTGCCAGACGAATGCGCTGGGCCTCGCCTCCGCTCAGGGTGCCGGCCTGGCGGTTGAGGGTCAGATACTCCAGCCCCACGTCGTGCATGAAGCGCAAGCGGGCCTGGATCTCTTTGAGCACCTGGCGGGCGATGGTCCACTCCCGCTGGGTCAGGGGGGAGGATTCCGGTACCTTCTCGGGCAGAGGTGCGTTGTAGTGCTCATCTTCCTGGCTACCCCGCAACCAGCGCACCCACTGCAGCGCCTCGCCCACCGACATCCGCGTGACCTGGTCGATGTTGAGTCCCTGCACGGTCACGGCCAGGGCTTCGGGGCGCAGGCGCTTGCCGCCGCAGGCGGGGCAGGGGCGATTGGTCATATAGCGTTCCAGGACTTCGCCACGGATGTATTCCGAGGTTGTCTCGCGATAGCGCCGCTGCAGGTTGGGGATGATACCTTCGTACGTGGTCTGGAACTGGCGCCGCTGGCCGTGTTGGTTAACGTAGCTGACGCGTATGTTCTCCCCGCGCTTGCCGCCATAAAGGATGATGTCCTGCTGCTTGCGACTGAGCTGCTTCCAGGGGGTTGTATAGGGAATGCCGTAGTGCCGGCAGACGGCTTCAATCAATGCCTGGTAGTAGGTAGCAGTTTCCCGAGACCAGGGATGCAGCGCGCCCTCGGCCAGGCTCAGGTTGGGGTCGGGGACGATGAGGTCGGGATCGAACTCCATCTGGGTGCCGAGACCTGTGCAGGTGGGGCAGGCACCATGGGGCGAGTTGAAGGAAAACGTGCGGGGTTCGATTTCGGGCAGGCTGACGCCACAGGCGGCACAGGCCAGGTGTTCGGAAAAGAGACGATCTCGCGGGTGCTCCGGATCGCTCACATCGGCGATGGTGAGCACACCGCCCCCAAGGTTCAGCGCCGTCTCCACCGAGTCTGCCAGACGGGAAAGGTCGAGCCCCTGCTGGCCGTTGTCGCCGTGGCGGATGATGAGGCGGTCCACTACGGCTTCGATGGTGTGCATCTTGTAGCGGTCCAGCTCGATCTCTTCGGTGACGTCGTATATCTCGCCGTCCACCCGCACGCGCACAAAACCCATCTTGCGCACGTCGTCGAACACCGCCTTGTGTTCCCCCTTGCGATCTTTGATCAAGGGCGCCAGGATGAGGATGCGGCTGCGTTCGGGATACTCCAGCAGGGCGTCAACGATCTGCTCGGTAGTCTGGCGGCTGATGGGCTGGCCGCACTTGGGACAGTGGGGCTGGCCGATGCGGGCAAAGAGAAGCCGCAGGTAGTCGTAGATCTCGGTGACGGTGCCGACGGTGGAACGAGGGTTGCGGCTGGTACCCTTCTGGTCGATGGAGATAGCCGGCGAAAGGCCCTCGATCTGGTCGACGTCGGGTTTTTCCATCAGCCCCAGGAACTGGCGGGCATAGGCGGAGAGGGATTCGACATAGCGACGCTGGCCCTCAGCGTAGATGGTGTCGAAGGCCAGAGAGGACTTGCCCGAGCCGGAAAGACCGGTGATGACCACCAGCCTGTCGCGGGGGATCTCGACGGTAATATTCTTGAGATTGTGTTCGCGGGCGCCGCGAACGATGAGACGATCTTGAGCCATGTAAGTGAGTCGGGAGAAGGGATTTAGTTATCGTGCCAGCGGATCACGGCATCGGGTGATTTTGCCAGGCGTAGGAGTTCGTCGTCGAGTTGGTGGCAGTCGGCCGGGGCCACGACCAGGTCGAATTCATGGTCGGGATAGGGAACCGGCCGGAAGAGATACTGGTAACGGATGTGATTGGCGTTGAGTACGGCCCGGCGCAGTTCGCCCTGTTCCAGTTGTTCCAGGTCATCGCTGAGGATGACAGCGCCGCCCGAGCGGATGGCAATGCGTAGAGGGGTGATCGGATCGGGCGGGTGGACGAAGAGAGCCCGGTCGGATCGGCGCAGGCGATTGCTCAGAAAGGCCAGTTCGGGATGGGCGGGGAGGTCGGACCAGGAGCCGATGACCTTGTCCGGCAGGGACCAGAGGCCGTCTTCATCTGCCTGGGCTTCGGGCACGCGCGCATAGCTCGAGGGGACCAGGCCCACCAGGTGTTCGGTACGGTTGACGTAGTGTAACAGCCAGCGTTGCCATTCCGTCCAGATGAAATGGCTGATGCCCGTATTCTCATTCCAGGCAGAAAGCTGAACTGCGCCGACCATCGCCGCCAGCAGAACACCCATGGTGCCGCCGTGGCTGACGATGCAGATGCGCCGGCCGCTGTAACGGTCCAGGATCTCGGCCAGGGCTGCGTGTACCCGTTCCCGAAAGGCCACAAAGGTGGGATGTTGCTCGAAGGTGGGGGTCCAATCGGTGCGGCCGGGCCAGGGACGGGTGGGATGATGCGCGGGCAGTTCGTCCCAGAAGCTGCGGCTGAACTCCTCCAGCCCTGGAACGACCACCGGCTGCAGGCCCTGGGCATGTGCGATGGCGAGCGCGGTGCTATGGGCGCGTCGCAGCGGAGACGTGACGACGACATCGACTCTCGCGTGCTCGGCCATCCAGGCCCCAACCCGCAGGGCCTGCGCCCAGCCAAGCGCGGTCAGGTTGGGATCATAGGCCACAAGGTTCCGGTACGTGTTGGTCATGGACTCGCCGTGCCGAACCAGGTAGAGTTCGGTGCCTACCTTGTAGCCGTAGCCTCGGTCTTCGAGGGGAATGTCCGGTATGGGGATGTCGCGGGTTGGTTCAGGGGTCATGGGCGTGGAAAGGATGAAGGAGGGTACAAGGGGACGATGTCCGCTGCAGGACACAGCAACTGTATATCATACCAGCACCGGGCCTCGCGCGGCAACTGGCGTCAAGAAGGGGGGCCAGAGGAGATAGGACAGGCTTTGCAACCGGTCGCAACCAGGCAGTAGCATCGCCGGAGACAGGCGGCACGTGTGTGTCCCCCTCATTGCGCGAGCGAGAGCGTACCATCGCTTCGCGGCCAAAGTGTCCCGCCGCATCGCAAGGCGAAGCCAGACAAAACTTTACGTAGTGCGGTTATCCACCTTCGTGATTACGAAGCCCCACGACTAAAACAATCGCGTTAACTACTCAGACATGTCCGGCGATGGCAAGCCCTCTCGCGAAAGTCCCCCTATCATGTCATTGCGAGCCGAAGGCGAAGCAATCTCCACCCCCCAAGTAGGAGATTGCTTCGTCGCTTCGCTCCTCGCAATGACAGGCTGAGTAGTTACGAATCGCGTCTACAAAGACAATGGTAGAGGGCCGTCGTCATGCTCGTGCGGCGACGCCTCCGATTCGGGGCGACGGCCCTCCGACTTCAAATCTCACCGCCCAATCTGGCCTCTCACGGACAGCATGGGCAAGTAGTAACGGTATGGGCCGGCCGCGACGATGACGGCCTCGCCAGTAGCCAGGTTGTTGCTCTCGTCCAGTTCGGTGATGCTGTTTTCGGGATCGAGCATCACGAGCAAGGGCGCGCTCTCGGTCAGGCTCATGGTCACCGTGCCCGTGGCGCCGGGCGCGACCAGGGGCAACGTTTCTTGATAGAGGAGCGTTCCCGTGATCTCTTCACCCTCGCGCACTTCCACCAACACATCGGTGGCCGTGAAGTAGCCGCTGTTGTGTATGGTGATGGTGAACGGCTCGCCCATGTACAGGCCGCCCAGTTGGGGTCGCTCGGTGTGGATGTCGGCGTCGCTTATGCTCAGGTCGGGCAAGATGTCGGGCCGGACCACGGAGGTGTTGTTGCCCTCGTCGGCCTCGGCCACCCGGTCGCCGTCGTCGACCACGACCCACAAACTGTCCGCCCACTCCATGCGCACCATCGCGGCCGGGTACAAGTGGGTGGCCGTGATCGCCTGGCCCGCGGCTACCGTGTCGCTGATCACGTCCAGGCCCACTATCGTGCCGGTGACGGGATCGTTGGCCCGCAGGGTGACGCTGAACGGCTCGGTGATGTCCAGCGCGCCCTGATTCACCAGCCGGGTGGTGAAGGTGAGCCAGTTTGTCTCATACACGGTGGTGACCAGATCCACGGCCAGGTCGGGCAGGGTGGTTTGGAGGGTGAGTTCGTTGTTGGTCTCATCGGACTCAGCCACCTGACCTTCGGGATCGGCCACGGCGCGCAGGATGTGAGGCGTCGGGTCGAGCGGGAGCGTCCACGTGGCCTGGACGGTCGTGGTGTAGCCTGCGCTCAGGTCGGGCAGGGTTTGCGCGGCGATGGGTGCGTCACCGTCGTAGAAGGTCACCTGCGGCGCGGCCGCCATCAGGTCGCCGGCGTTGCGCAGAACCGCGGTCAGGGTGATGGGCTGTCCTGGCGCGGGGTTGGCGGGCGAGACGCTGAAGTCATCCAGGGTCAGGTCTTGGGCCACGGTGTGCTCCAGGAACACCAGATCGGCCTGGCCCGGCTGCGGCACGTTGGTCACGGTGAAGGGCTGGCCGGGTTCGATCTCGATGGTGCGGGTGACGAAGTCGGTGGCCACCTTCTGGTAGGCCAGGTAAAGGGTTCCATCGCCGCCGAAAGCCGGGCTGTGGCTCGCCTCCACCGAGGCGTCGCTCATCAACGCCAGGTCGGCCGACCAGTCATCCGCGGTCGCGTCGTAGATGCTGTAGGTCAGGTCCGCGCCCTCGGGGCCCATGCTTTGCCACACCAGGGCCAGGTTGCCGTTGGCCGCGCGGTTGAGGGTGAAGCCCAGGAAGCCGGCGGCCGTGCTCTGGGCCCGCACCACGCGAGCGTCGGCCGCGTTCCAGGAATCGTGCAGCCACACCAGATCGCCATCCCGCAGCCAGACCAGGTGCAGCGCGCCGGCTGCGTCGTAGGCCAGGGCCGGGACGCCGTCGGAGACCGCGTCGTCGGTCAGGCGTTGAGGCTCGCTCCAGGCGGCGCCGTCGTAAAGGCTGTAGAAGAGTTCCGCGTCGTCGGCCGTGGTCAGGTCGCCGTCCATGTCCTGGGCGTAGACCAGGGCGGCTTGGGTGGCGGAGCGCATGGCCAGGGCCGCGTTGATCACGCTCTGCAGGCCGGTCAGCGCCGCCGCGGGTTCGCTCCAGTTCTCGCCATCCCAGATCGCGTAAGTCAGGGTGAGGGGATGGTCGGCATTGCCGAGGATGTCCTCGCCGTCGTTGGTCCGCCACAGGGCCATGACCGCGCCGTCTGCGCCTGTTGCCAGTTGGAGGGCGTGATCCATGAGCTCGTTGTCGGTGAGCATCGCCGGTTCGGACCAGTGCTCGCCGTCCCAGACGCTGGCTGCGATCTCCAGGCTGCGCACGAAGTCGCGATTGAGAGTGGGCGGCGCGTCCGCGGTCAATTTGGAGCGCTCCCACACCACCAGGCCGTGGCCGCGGCCGTCGAAGGCGGCGACGGGCGCGACGTCGGGTTGTTGGTCATCGGTGAGGTTCATGGGATCGCTCCAGCCCGCGCCATCCCAGATCAAGGTCCGCACCTCCGTGCCGCGACCGTGGGGCTTGGCCAGGTCGTCGTG
>RFJM01000350.1 GCA_003694905.1 Caldilineae bacterium | reverse complement strand
TCTGAGGGCGAGATCAAGGGCAGCGGCTATGTGGTACAGAGCCTCGAAGCTGCTCTGTGGTGCTTCTGGAATGGGGAAGACTACCGGCAGGCGGTGCTGATGGCGGCCAACCTGGGCGATGATGCCGACACGACGGCTGCTGTGGCCGGCCAGCTCGCGGGCGCCTACTACGGTGTGCGGGCCATCCCCGCGGACTGGTTGCAGAAGCTGGCCTTGCGAGACGTGATCACCGATCTGGCGGAGCGTCTGGCCGGCCGTGCCTCTGCTCCCCCACCATCCTCCTGACCCAGATGTAGTAGCTATGAACATCACCGTTTTGGGCGCGGGCCTGGTCGGCAGCGCCATCATCAAGGATCTGGCTCCAGAGCATCGGGTGCTGGCCGTGGATATGGCCACGGCCACGCTCGAGCCGCTGGCCGCCGAACTGTCCATCCAGACCGTGCAGGCAGATCTTCGTGAACCGGGCACGGTGGAAGCAGCCGTGGCCGACAGCGATCTGGTTATCTGCGCGGTACCCGGCTTCCTGGGCTACGACGTGCTCGCGCGGGTCGTCCACAGCGGCAAGGACTGTGTGGACATATCCTTCTTCCGCGAGGATCCCTTCACGCTGGACGAACTGGCACGGGAGCAGGAGGTCACGGCGGTGGTGGATTGCGGCGTGGCACCGGGCCTGTGCAATATTATCCTGGGCTACATGGAAGCGCAGTTGGAACAGGTGGAGCGCTACAGCTGCTATGTGGGTGGATTGCCGCGGGTGCGGCAATGGCCTTACGAATATAAGGCGGTCTTTTCGCCCTCCGACGTCATCGAGGAGTACGTGCGGCCGGCCAGACAGATCGAGCACGGGCAGGAGGTGGTGTATCCGGCGCTTTCCCAGGTGGAGTTGCTGGATTTTCCCGGCGTGGGCACCCTCGAAGCCTTCAATACCGACGGGCTGCGCACCCTGCGCCACACCATGGCGGTGCCCTTCATGAAGGAGAAGACGCTGCGGTATCCGGGTCACGCCAATCTGATGCGCGTTTTTCGCGAGAGCGGCTTTTTCGATCCCGCGCCTATTGAAGTAGACGGCCAGATGGTGAGTCCACTCCAGCTCACCTCGCGGCTGCTGTTCGAGCAGTGGCGACTGGAAGAGGGAGAGGAGGATATGACGGTGATGCAGGTCTTGGTAGAGGGCCGGCAGGCAGGGGAACGGGTACGGCACGAGTTCTATCTGCTGGATTTCTACGACCGGGACAGAGGGATCACCTCCATGGCCCGTACGACGGGCTACACCTGCGCGCTGGTGGTACGCATGCTGCTGGAGGGCCGGTTCCGGCAGCACGGCATCTGCCCGCCGGAGTTCATTGGCCGCACGCAGGGCTGTTACGAAACGCTGCTGGAAGGATATGCGGCGCGGGGGATCCGGCTCGCGCACACGGTGCGGCAGCTGTGAACGCGTCCGTCTGTTGCCCCCGAAAACCGTGGCCCCCTTCCTCATTCACAGCCGCCGGCGTGAACTCGGAAGGGGGCCTATAGCTCCATCCTCTCTCTCCCGGAGCTAGCCATATAGGGGGCCGAAGTTGGCGCAGGCTCTAAAGTCGGCACTCTCACGGTCGGCCGTGCCGAAGAGATTCCAGGCGGCGGGCCGGAAGATCCTGGCTTCGTCCACGTTGTGCATGTAGACGGGGATGCGCAACATGGAGGCCAGGGTGATCAGCTCTGCGCCATAGTGGCCGTAGCCAAAGGCGCCGTGGTTGGCGCCCCAGTTGTACATGACGTTGTAGACATCGGTGAAGGCACCGCGGCCGGTCAGCCGGGGCACGAACCATGTGGTGGGCCAGGTGGGGTTGGTACGCTGGTCGAGGATATCATGCACATGGTCGGGCAGGTCGACGGTCCAGCCTTCGGCGATCTGCAGCGCGGGCCCCAGCCCCTGGACCAGATTGAGGCGGCACATGGTCACGGGCATGCCCCCGCGGGTGCGGAAGCGCGTTGACCAGCCGCCCCCGCGGAAATATTCCACCATGGATGTATGCCAGGTGGTGGCATCCATGCAGCGCCTGGCTTCCTCGGGGGTGATCTCCCAGTAGGGCTTCATGGCGGGCCGTCCGTCTATCTCTTGCTGGCCGGTACCGTCAAGCGCGGCAGGCCCGGAGTTGATCAGGTGCAGGATGCCGCCGGCGGCCCTGCCCTCCAGTTCATAGCCGGAAACGCGCTTAACCGCTTCGGGGCTCCAGTATGTGCGGACGTCGGCGAAGATCTGGGCCGTGCCGGTGAGCAGGTGTCCAAAGAGCATGCAGATGCCGTTGAGCGCGTCGTTTTCGGTGGCGACGATGTAGGGCTGGCGGATGCCGTTCCAGTCCCAGGAGGTGTTGAGCATGGCCTCCATGAAGTCACCGTTGGGATAGTGGTCGGTCCACTGGCGCTGGCCCTGAAAGCCGGCCGCGATGGCATTGTGGCCCAGCGCTTCTTCGCCGAAGCCGAGTTCGGCCAGCCGCGGATTGCCCACCATGAGATCTCTCACGATCATGGCCATCTTGATGGAGAATTCCCAGGCTGCCTCCTGCTTTTCCTTGCTGTGCTGCATGTGGGGCGGGTTATAGTCCTTGCCGCGATGGAGATTGGCATTGCACCAGGCCAGGGCGCGCTCGAATTCCTCGGGGTCGTAGATGCCTTCGTGGACGCGGCGGGCAACCTCGGTCATGTCGATGTCTTCAACGCGCATGCCGAGATAGCGTTCGAACAGGGAGGGGCCGACGATGGAGCCGGCAATGCCCATGGAGGTGCCGCCGATGGACAGATAGGATTTGCCGCGCATGCGGGCGACGGCCAGCCCCGCGCGGGCGAAGGCCAGCAGCTTTTCCGCCACGTCGGGCTTGATGGA
>RFJM01000042.1 GCA_003694905.1 Caldilineae bacterium | reverse complement strand
TCCTCACGCGACCGCTCAACCTCCTCATCCACCGGCGCTATCGGCCCGGTTGCGAGCGCGTCGACGAGCTTGTCATCGAAGGCCACGTCACACCCGAAGGCTTTACCGTCCTCCATACCCCCGGTCACGCCCCAGGGCATCTCTCCCTCCACCATGCCGATGCCGGCCTTCTCATCACCGGCGACGCCATCTCCCATCGCGGGGGGCGCCTCGGCCTGCCACCGTCCCTCTTCACCCCCAATATGCCCCTCGCCATCGAAAGCCTACAGAAGTTTCTCAAGCCCGACTACCAGGTGGCTTGCTTCGGGCACGGGCCGCCTCTCAAAGAGCAGGCCCGCGAGCGCATCGAGAGCTTCGTCAAAAGCCTTCAACCCTCCTAGGATGGATCCATGCTTATCGGAAAGATAGTCGGCACCCTGGTTGCCACCCAGAAAGATGAAAAACTGGAAGGCTTGCGCTTCATGGTCGTCAAACCGGTCGACATCAACGGCAAACCCGGCAACAATTATGTCATTGCCGCCGATGCCGTGGGCGCCGGTGTGGGCGAGTACGTGCTCTACGCCACCGGCTCCTCGGCCCGCCAGACCGTGCTCACCGACCGACGGCCATGTGACGCCACCATCATGGCCATCGTGGACACGTGGGAGGTGGAGGGCGAAGTCAAATACAGGAAGAACGAATGAGCACCCTCAGCGACGAGCAAATCCAGCGCATCAGCAGCCGGGTCCTGGCAGAGCTCGGCAGGAGCCGGGAGCCCCGTCCCGCGCGGGCGCCTCATCTCTCACACGTCGGACGCGAGGCCAGGCGTCTGCCCGGCGTGGTCGCGGCGGGCCGGGACGGCATCTACCCCGACATCGACGGCGCCGTGGCGGCAGCGCGGCGCGCCTTTGCTGCGCTGGATGGCATGACCCTGGCCAAGCGCAAGGATCTCATCGCGGCCATGCGTCGCTGCTCCCTCGATAACGCGGAGCTGTGGGCACGTATGGCGCAAGAGGAGACAGGCCTGGGCCGGGCCGAGGACAAAGTCTACAAAAACATCCTCGTGGCCGAGAAGACGCCCGGCCCCGAGATCCTGGAACCAACCGCCTGGAGCGGCGACCGGGGTCTTACGCTCACCGAATGGGCGCCTTATGGCGTGGTCGCCTCCATCACCCCCAGTACCAATCCCACCTCCACCATCATCAACAACGCCATCAGCATCGTCTCCGCGGGCAACAGCGTGGTGTTCAACGTGCATCCCGGCGCGCGCCGCGTCTCCATCGCCGTGATCCAGGCCCTCAACCGGGCCATGGTGGCCGCGGGTGGACCGCCGGACCTGCTCACCGCGCCCGAAGAACCGACCATCGAGAGCGCCCAGGCTCTCATGCGCCATCCCGGCGTACGGCTGCTGCTGGTCACCGGCGGGCCGGCCGTCGTACGCGAGGCCATGAGCAGCGGAAAACGCGCCATCTGCGCGGGGCCCGGCAATCCCCCCGTCGTGGTCGACGAGACGGCCGACATCGAAAAGGCAGGACGGGACATCGTCTTCGGTGCCTCGTTCGACAACAACATCATCTGCGTGGACGAAAAAGAAGCCTTTGTGGTGGAGAGTGTGGCCGACCGCCTCAAACAGGTGATGCTGGCCCATGGCGCCGTGGAGGTGCCGCGGCATCGCATCTCCGCTCTGGAAAAGGTCATCTTCAGCGAACTGCGCGGACCGCGTAAACCGGGTGTCATCAACAAGAAGTGGGTGGGCAAGAATGCCGGGCTGATCCTGAAGGAAATCGGGATCAGCGCGCCTGACGCTCGCCTGGCCATCATCGATGTGCCCATCGAGCACCCTCTCATCTGGACCGAACAGCTGCTCCCCGTCTTCCCCATCGCCCGCGTGCGTTCGGCCGACGAGGGCATCGATCTGGCCGTGGAGGCCGAACACGGCTTCGGCCATACCGCATCCATGTTCTCTCGCAACATCGATAACCTCTCCCGCATGGCCCGCCTGATCAACTGCTCTATCTTCGTCAAGAACGGCCCCAATCTGGCCGGTCTGGGTCACGGCGGCGAAGGTTATACCAGTTTTTCTATTGCCAGCCCCACGGGCGAAGGGCTGACCAACGCCATCAGCTTCAGTCGTCCTCGTCGCTGTACCCTGGTCGATCATTTCCGCATCGTCTGAGCGTGCGACTTCACCGTTCCTCTGCCCCACCATCTGCCTGAACCCAAGCCATGCAGCACCTTCCGGCCCTTGCCCTCCTCGAGTTCGACAGCATCGCCGCGGGTATCGTCGCGGCCGACGCTATGGTCAAGCGCGCGCCGGTGGATCGCATCGCGGCGGGAACGGTGCAGCCGGGTCGCTATCTGGTCGTGGTGACCGGCATGGTGGCGCCGGTCGAGGAGGCCGTGAAGGCTGCCAACGAGACCGGCGGCAACAGTCTGCGCGACCAGATCACCCTGCCCGACATCCATCCCCAGGTGTTTGCGGCCATGACCGGCGAGCGGGACGAAAGCGACATCCCGGCCCTGGGCATCATCGAAACCGCGACCGCCCCCGCGGCCGTTGCCGCGGCCGACGCCGGCATCAAGGGAGCCCAGGTTCGCCTGCTGGAAGTGCGTCTTTCCGACGGTCTGGGAGGCAAGGGGCTGGTCTTTTTCAGCGGCATCGAGGCAGATGTCGAAGCTGCGCTGGAGATGGGCACCGGCGTCCTGGCTCCGGGCCAGCTGGTAGAAGCGCGGCTCATCCCCCAACTGCACGACGAACTGGCCGCCAATCTCCTGCACGATACCCATTTTCGTGTGTTGATCCGGAGCTGATGGCGCCCTTGCGGGCTACGGCCCCGCGATGCTAGGGCGCCGGCGCGGGGCCTGACCTGCCGATGAGTTCGGAACCCTATCCTGCGGAGAAAGAAACGCCTCTCGCCTACAGGGCTGTGCGGGGTGGCCTTTGGGTGGTCGCCGGTTCCTACTGGCAGATCGGGGTCGGCTTCCTCGCCAACATATTCCTAACGCGCATCCTGTTCCCCGAGGCGTTCGGCTCGGTGGCGCTGGCGATGTTCTTTGCCCAGCTCCTACGGTTGCAACCCCGGCTGGGCTTGGGTCGCGCTTTTGCCCAGGACAAGGACAGCGACGGCCGCAGCGTGGGCACCTACCTTCTGCTGGAAACAACCGCTGCCCTGCTCAGCCTGGCACTGGGTCTACTGGCCGTGCCGGTGCTACTATGGCTGCAATACGGCCAGACCGTGGCATGGATCTGCGTGGCGCTACTCGTGGCCGGGATCGTGGAAAGCTTTTCGGGGGTGGGCAGTGTCATTCTCGACAAAGAGCTGCGCTTTGCCCAGGCCAGCCTGGTGCAGGTCATCGCGTTTCCCCTTTCCTATGTGCCGGCATTCTGGTTGGCCCTACGCGGCGCGGGTCCGTGGAGTCTGGTGGCACAGACGGTCACCTTCAATCTGCTCTCGATGCTGGGGATCTGGACTCTGTTGGGCCGCTCGCCCATTCTGCCGGCGTTGCACACCTGGCGATTCGACAAAACCCTGGCCGGTCGTTACCTGCGTTTCGGCGTCACCGTGGGCGCCGTCACCCTTATCGGCATGTTGCTCACTCATCTGGACAATTTCTACATCGGCACTTTTGTCGATGCCCGCGAGCTGGGCTACTACGATCGGGCCTACCGGCTGGCTCAGTGGCCTGCGCTACTGATGAACGCGTTGCTGACGCGGGCTGCCTTCTATACCTATGCCCGCTTGCAGGGGGATGTGGTGCGACTGCGGCGGACAGCCGAGATGGTGCTATGGCTGGTCATCACGGTGTCCATGCCCGTCTTGCTTGCTCTGGTGATCACCGCGCCAGACCTGCTCACTTTCTTGTACACAGCCCGTTGGTTGCCTAGCACCCTCTTCCTGCGTATACTGGTGCTCTTCGCCCTGGTGCGGCCCCTGATGATGAACGCCAACACCTTCTTCATCGCCATCGGCAAGCCAGGGCTGACCGCCCGCTACAACCTGGTGCAACTGGCCGTCCTGGCCATCGCGGGCTATCCGCTAACGTTGCACCGGGGTGCCCTGGGGACTTCGGTCGCCGTCGGCATGATGCTGGCCGCGGGCGTGGCACTGAGCTACCGCCGCATGGCTCGGGAGATCGGCGTGAACCTCTTGCGATTCCTGCTGCCCCCGGCTGCGATTGCCCTCCTCATTCTGGCTCTGTACTGGTGGCTCAACCGCAACACGGGCCTCACAGCTCTACCCCTTCCCCTGCGCGTGGTTCTCAAAGGGCTGTATGCGTTCCTCGCCTTCGGTCTGGGCACGCTGGCTCTGCAGCCCCGCTCCACCCGCGAGCGCCTGAGGTATGTCTGGCGGCTGCTCAGACAAGAGGAATAGATGTTATGGCAATATACCGTGGCCGTGACGACCCGCCTTCTCGTGTGACCCTTCCCTGAGAACACAATGAGCGACCCTCACCTGGACACCATTGCCGAGGCCTTCTCGCGCACGGCAGAAAAGTACGATTCCTTCGCCGAGGATCATCCCCACCTCACCCGGCTACGCCAGAAGGTGTACGCGCACATGATGCGGCATCTGCCCGCGGAATCACACATCCTGGAACTCAACGCGGGCACGGGGACCGACGCCGTCGCCCTGGCACAACGGGGTTACCGCGTTCATGCAACCGATATCGCGCCGGGGATGCTGGCCCGGGCAGAGGAAAAAGT
>RFJM01000349.1 GCA_003694905.1 Caldilineae bacterium | reverse complement strand
TGCCGGAGCGGTGCACGCGGCAGGGCAATTCCAGAACCCAGTCAGGAGGCCACTCGGCCACTGCCCCCCGATGGGGGACGTTGAGTACGTGGATTTCTCCCAGATCGTGGTAGTGGGCATAAATGAGCTGGGTGGCCACCAGGGAGTAGTGGGCACCGCCCCGTCGCGACAAAGCTTCGGGCGGCCGGCTGTGTGCGGGGTCGGCGTAGTAGTCGAGCAGGCTCTTCTCTATGGCCATCACTTGTTCGGCGCGCGAGGGTGGCCACGAAGCCTGGGCCGCGAGTTTCCGCTCGGTGTAGTAGTAGTACTGAAGATAGTCGTTGGGGATCATGCCCAGGGCGAGTAGGGTGTCTACATCCCACTCGGGGTCCTGGGCCTGCCGCATTTCCTCGACATAAGCTGCGAAGACCTGGGGCCACACATCTTCGCCGTCAAGGCGAAAGCCGCGATGCCAGCTAAGATGGTTGAGGCCCAGGGTATCGAGGGTTGCGCGTTCGGCATCGATCACTTCACCTCGCCGGGAGGCGAGTCTGTCTAAGATCTCCAGCTTGGTGTTGATGGGGATGTTACATACGCCCACACTCTGCACCTCAGGGACGTGTCGGCTGAGGGCTTCGGTGATCAGCCCGGCGGGATTGGTGAAGTTGATGAGAAGGGCGGAGGGCGCCAGCCGCCGGATATCTTGCGCGACCTGCAGGATGACGGGGATGGTCCGCAGGGCTTTCGCCATGCCGCCTACTCCCGTCGTTTCCTGGCCGATGAGGCCATGGCGGTGGCCAAGGTATTCGTCCTCCCGGCGAGCAGCCATCCCCCCCACGCGCAACTGCGTGATGACATAATCGGCGCCGGCGATGGCCTGCTGCTGATCGGTGCTGAGATGGACGGCAAAGGGCGCGCCCTGGGCTGCGACCATGCGCCCGGCAAACTGCCCCACGATCTGCAGGCGATGGGGATCGATGTCCATCAGCCAGAGCTCGCGCAATGGCAGGTCGTGACAACGTTGGAGGAAACCGTTGATGAGTTCGGGAGTGTAGGAGGAACCCCCGCCGATGACGGTGATTTTCATGGCGATTGGCCCGTAAAGGGTGAGACTATGGAGAGGGTTGGATAGGGACAACGCGGCCGGTGCTGGCGCTCTCGTAGGCAGCATCGACGATGCGCATGTTGATCAGGCCCTCGCGGCCGCCGGGTACCGGGGTGCGGTGTTGCCGAATACAGTCGATGAAGTAGGCCATTTGTGTGTCGTACATGGCCTGCGGACAGTGTGGACTGCGCTCTCGTGGGAAGCGCGGGTCTACACGCGTCGCTGCACCACCGGGGGTTTCGATTTGCGTCAATTCCGTGGGAAAGAGACGTGCAAACCCGCAGGTGCCGTAGAGGAGGGTACACGCCTCGGGGCCGTCGGCATGCGGTTGCCACCAGCCGGATTCGATCAGCGAGTACGTGCCGTTGTCCCACGTGACGATCAGAGTGCCGGTATCGTCGACGTCGAAATCGCCGTAGTGCGTACCGATGCGGGCATAGACGCTGAGCGGAAGCGGATCGCCGAGGAGAAAGCGGGCGGTGTCGATGGCATGGATGCCCATGTCGGCGAGCGCTCCCCCGCCGGCCAGACGTTTCTGGGTAAACCAGCCCTTCGGGCCCCAATTGACGTGGACGCCGAAGCCTTTGGTGCGAACGATACGGCCAATGGCCCGCCGATCCATTTGCTGCTTGAGCCAACGGACTTCCTTGTCGAAACGCCAGCAATGAGCGACCATGAGAAGACTGCCCGTCTCCTCGGCGGTCCGGAGCATGGCCTCAGCTTCGCGGGCATTCATGGCCATGGGTTTTTCGACCAGAACATGGACACCTGCGCGCAGGGCGGCGATGCTTTGGGGGGCGTGAAGGAAGTTGGGTGTGTTGATACTGACGGCATCGACGTCTCCGTCCTGGAGGAGCGCTTCCAGGGTCTCGTATCGGCGGGGGATATCGAACTCTGCGGCGAAGGCGGCCATGGTCTCTTGCCGATGGTTGACGACCGCGGTCAGTTCGACATCCGCCAGTTTGCGCGCGGCCTGGGCGTGAATGCGGGCGATGTAGCCAACGCCGGCGATGGCAAGACGGATGTTAGACATAGCAGGTACGGTCAAGAAACACGGGCTGAGAAGACATTACTGCCAGAACTGCGGCAGATAGGGACGGTAGGTGAGCAGATAGTCGTCCAGAATGTGCTGGGCGGTATCAAAATCGGTGATCACCGGATCCAGGAGGAGGCACTGCAATGCCGCGGTGCGATCACCTCGGATCACGGCATCGACACAGAGACGCACGACGGTGATCTCGCGGCGGCACAGTTCCGCGATAGGCTCGGGCAGCACCCCGACCGTGAGACCCTGGACACCCGGCCCGCTGGCCACTCCCGGCGTTTCGACAATGGCGCCGGCGGGCAGATTCGTGATCATACCCAGGTTGGGAAGGTTGACGGCCTGCAGATAGCAGTTGCCGCCACCGGCAACATGCTCGATGATCTCAAGCGCGCCTTCACTGTCTGCGTTGCGCAGTCCTTCTACATCCCGCCGGCCCGCGACCATCTCGGCGATTTCGTCATGACCGCGGGCGCGGCTGCCTTCCCAGTAGTCCCAGTCGTAGAGACTGATGTCGAATTTTTCCCAGGGTCTGGTTTGAGGATCGGTGAGCCAGGGCAGGTATTCGCACAGATGCTCATCACCCGGCATGGGAAACAGGCCGAATATCTCATAGACGCGGCGGGTGAGGGGCTCAAAGCCGGGGTTCAGCTCGGACCAGCGTTGGGCGAACAGGGGATAGAGGTCTTCCCCTGTACGGCGATGCCGGAGATCCAGCATCCACGTGAAGTGATTGAGGCCGGCGGCCTTGATATCGACAAGGCGCAAGGCCTGGAGAGCCGCTCGACGCCGGGGTTCGTTGGTACGAGGGGAGGCGTGACAGTCGGTAAACTCCGGGGGGATTTCGATACCCAGGTCTTGCGCCAGGGCCATGGCGACCATGGCGTAACCGGCCAGGATCTGATGGCAGAGACCGACGACGCGAATGGAGCTATAGCGTGCCACCGCGTCGCAAATGCGCATCATGGGATTTGTGAAGTTGATCAGCCAGGCCTGCGGACACTCGCGCTCCATGGCCCGCACGATCTCCATGACGGGTCCGATATTGCGGGCCGCGTGGGCAAAACCGCCGGGGCCGCCGTTTTCCGCGTAGGGCTGACGCACGCCGTATTTCAAGGGGATTTCGTAGTCGCTGCGCCAGAGACGCTCGCGCGGTGGCACTTCGATGGAGAGGATGACGAACGCTGCTCCTGCCAGCGCCTCGCCATGGTGCGTGTGAGTTGTGATGGTCATGTGCGCGTCCCACTCTCGGTTCAGCCGGGCGGCAAGTCGGCCCATGAGTGCCAGCGTCTCCTCATTGGTGTCTACCAGAGCGAGGTGTGAACCGCGCAGCCTGGCGCTACTACACAAAGCCCCGAGAATGTTCCGCCCGAAAATTGCACTGCCCGCGCCGATGACGACGATCTTGGTAGGTAGCATGGCCAACTCTCAAGGATGGGTGTCTGGGCAACAACGATAAGCCTATCCCTTCGTTCCCGTCAGCTTGATGCCTTCGATGAAGGTACGCTGGGCAAAGAAGAAGAGAATGACGATGGGGAGGGTGAAGACAACGCTGGCGGCCATCAGCTGATTCCAGGCTACATTCCTCTGGCCCTGGTAGTCCTGGAGACCCAGTGCCAGGGTGAAGTGCTCGGGATTGTTGAGGTAGAGGAGCGGTCCCAGGAAATCATTCCACGCCCACAAGAACGTGAAGATGGTGATGGTGGCCAGGACGGGCTTGGACAGGGGGAGGACGATGTTGTAGAAGATCCGGAACTCCGAAGCGCCGTCGACGCGGGCCGCGTCCAACATCTCCTCGGGAATGCCCCGGAAGAACTGCCGGAGCAGGAAGATATCGAAAGCGCTGCCGAAGAATGTTGGCACCACAATGGGCAGGTTCGAATCGCCCCAGTGCAGGAATTCGGTGAAGAAGAGATACAGGGGAATCATGGTAACCTGGAAGGGCAGCATCATCGTCGCAAGCAGGACGAGGAAGAGCTTCTCGCGGCCCGGCCACTGAATGCGTGAAAAGCCGTAAGCAGCGGGCGTGCTGGAAACCAGGGTTCCGATGATGGCCAGGATGGCGATGACAGAACTGTTCTTGAGATAGGTCCAGAAATTAACATGCAGACCGGGACGCGAGCCCCGGTACATGGCGTCGACGAAATTGTGCCACTCGAACTTGACGGTCAGAACGGGTTCGCCGTAGCGGTTGCGGGTTTCGAGTACATCTGCCGGATTGGCCGGGTCGACAAAAGTGGCCTGGCCCTGCGCGACTTTGATACGGGCCATCGTACGAGGCGGCTTGCCCGGTTCGCGCACCACATAGAGAGGATAAAGCTGACCCTCCACTTCCACCATCTTGACGTCGTGGGGCAGCAATTGCAGGGGAAAGCGCGAGACATCGGTGGTCGGCTTGAATGCGGTGAATATCATCCAAAGGATCGGGAAGAGGAAAAAGAAGGCCATCAACCAGACCAAGAGATAGGATATCACCCGGCCCAGAAGCCTGCGCAGGCGATAGCGTTGTTTGAGAACTCGTGTGCCGGCTGAGACCATGGGGTACCTCCTGCCTATCCTTCCTCACCGTAGTAGGTCCAGCGTTCGGAGAAGCGCAACAGCAGCACGGTACAGATGAGGATGATGATGAACAACACCCAGGCCATGGCCGAGGCGTAACCGAATTTCAGATTGATGAACGCTTTGTGATACAGGTAGACGCTGTAGAACAGGGTGGAGTCAAGGGGGGCACCGAGGGTACGGCCCCCGCTCACCGCGGTGGACGACTGAGCCGAGGCAAAGATAAAGGCCTGGGTGAAGTACTGAAACATGCCGATCACGCCGAGGATCAGGTTGAAGAGGGTGATGGGCGAGACCATGGGAATGGTGACATGCCAGAGCCGTTGCAACCACGAGGCGCCGTCCAGTTCCGCCGCCTCCAGCAGCGACACCGGCACATCCTGCAGCCCGGAGAGATAGATGACGATGGTGGTGCCCATCGCCCACAATCCCATGAGGATGAGAGCCGGTTTAGCCCAGGCAGGGTCTGTGAGCCAGCTGGGTCCCTTGATGCCGAACCATCCGAGCGCGGTGTTGAGCAGGCCATTGTTGGTGTTGTAGATCCACACCCAGAGAATACTTCCGGCCACGACAGGTACAATGGAGGGGATGAAGTAGATGACCCGGTAGACGGACTGTCCGCGGAGTTTCAGGTTAAGGAGAACGGCACAGAGAAAGGAGCCCAGGAGTGTGAGAGGCACGGCAACAACCACCATGTACGTGGTGTTGTAAAGAGCCTTCCAGAAGCGAGGATCTGCCAGCATCTGGCGATAGTTCAGCAGTCCTACCCAATCCGACTCCGCGCGAATGTGATACTCGGTAAAAGACGTATAGAGCGAGGAAATCATGGGGTAGAGGGTAAAAAGCAGAAACCCGACCAGCCAGGGACTGATGAACAACAGGCCGGTCAGAAGGTTGCGACGAGTGTAGGCGCTGCCGGCCCACCTTCTGGAGCTACCCCTTCGACCGCTTCCTCGCGTCTTGCTGGCCACACTTGTAGACATCGGTTTGCGGCTTCCTGCCCGAGATAGATCAGGTGCGAGCCGGCCGGACGAGCGCGTCCGGGGCACCGTCCGACCGGCCACGGATAAGTGTCTGCTAGGGTGCTACTTGCCGAGAGCCTTGTCCAGGATAGGCTGAAGCTTGGCCTGGGCTTCTTTGAGCAGTGGCGCGGGATCGGCACCTGCGTGAAGCACCTGTTCTTCCACCAGTGCCAGCTCGTCATTGATCTCGGTGCTGGCAGGGGTGAAGACCTGGCTCGTGGCGTTGGGATCCATGGCGAGGTCCATGAACACCGCGAACATCTCGTTCTCACGGAAGCGTGGGTCTTCCGCGGCCTTGCGGCTGGAGGGCAGGTTGAAGTTGGCTACCATTTCGTCGGCCACGATTTCGGGGGACATCATCCAGGCCAGGAGCTTGCCGGATGCCTCGGGGTTGGCCACGCCGCTGGGGATCACCACGACGGTGCCGCCGACGGTGTTGGTGTGGGCGCGCTCGGGATGGTCTGCAGGATAGGGGAACGGCGCTACGCCGTACCACAAGTCGGGAGCCAGACCGCCGATGAAGTTAGGCCCTACCATCCACTCACCATCCACCATCATCGCCACCTTGCCGGCCATGAAGCCGTGTTCCGCGGAAGCGTAGTCTCCGGTCGAAGCTACGAAACGCAAAACCTCTTCCGGCCCATACTTGGTGTAGAACTGCTGCTCCCACAGCAAGGCGTCCAGCACGGGTTGACTGTCCACCTGCACCTTCGTGCCGTCTTCGCTGATCCAATAACCACCGAACATCGGCACATACTGTTCGATGTGACTCCAGGAGAAGTCCGGCACAAAACCGATCTGGGTAATGGTGCCGTCGGCCTCTACTTTGGTGAGCTTGTCCGCATACTCCACCAGTTCTTCCAGGGTCTGCGGCGGCTTTTCCGGATCAAGCCCGGCTTCTTCGAACAGATCCTTATTCCAGTACAGGGCATAGGTATCGGAGCCCCACGGGAGTGCCCATTGCGTATCGTGCAGACGCCCCTGGGCCAGCATGGCCGGATAGATGTCCTCTACATCGATGTTGTTGGCCGCGATGATGTCGTCGAGGGGTGTCAGCAACCCTTCACCAACCCAGGCAGGAACATTGTCGGGGCCGCTCAGCACCAGAATATCCGGCGGGTTGGAACCGGACAGGGCCGCGATGACCTTTTCGTCATCTACCGGTGCATTGACCTGAATCTGGACATTGTTGGCCTCACCGTAGCGATTGAAGAGCTCTTGCAGCTGTGCGGGATTATCTCCCCACGTGATCCATACGCGCATGGTTTCGGGTGCCGCCGGAGCCGCTGGTGCTTCGGGTGCTGCCGGAGCGGGGGCAGGCGCCGGCGCTACACAGGCACTGACGATGAGTACCAGCGCCAACATCAAACCAATGGACAAAAGTCTTTTACCTGACATTGCTCCCTCCTTCGGAAAGCAGGCGTGTGAATCGTGCCCGGCATTTCGGGCATGAAGCGGGACAAGACGGACGAACGGCTCGACACCGGTTGCGACTGCAGAGCAGCCCCCCTGTGGCCGCGAAGCCAAAGGCGCGAGCACGACCTCGGAAAAAGCGAATCTTTGACCGAATAGGCACCTCCTATAACACGTGGGGCCCGCCGGCGGGCACGTCGAAAAAGCAGGCGGATTCGTGATGTGAGGGTTTCACCTGCCGTCGTGGCATCACCTCCTTGGTAGTCGTTTGCTCGAAAATCGTGCTTCCAAGTCAATGCTATGCTTCCTCCTGGCAGCCGCACGAGCGGCGGATAACCAGTTCGGTAGGTAGCAGCGTCAAGGGCTCCGGTTCTCCTCCGGCGATCAGTCTGACCAGCTCCCGCACGCCTTCGCGGCCTACCGCTTCTATGGGAACGTGTACGGTCGTCAGGGGAGGCATCAAGGGATGTGCCAGGTAGACATCATCAAAGCCTACCACGGCCACATCTTCCGGCACCCGTAGACCGGCAGCTTGTAGGGCCATGATAGTTCCCGTGGCCGCCTCGTCGTCGCCGGCAAAGATTGCATCCGGCTTTACCCCCTGCTCCAGCCATGCCGTCACGGCCTGCTGCGCGATCTTCTGGTCGAACCCCCCATAGGCCAGCAGCTGAGGTTCGATGGGGATGTCGGCTGCGGCCAGCGCCTCGCGATAACCCTGTTCACGCCAGTAGGAATCCTCATGCCCTTCCGGCCCTCTCAGAAAAGCAATGCGGCGATACCCATGTACCTCGATGAGATGCCGCACCAGTTCGCGGGCACCCCGTTTGTTCTCGACGGTGACTGCAGGGATGTCCAGCGAGTCGGGTGGTGACCGGTGCAAGAGCACTACGGGGAACTCGAGTGAAGTGAGATAGACGAGTTCCTCTTCCTGCAGACCGCCTGCAAAGACAAGGATGCCATCGGTGTTGTGCGGGCCCAGAGGCCGTCTGTAGCCCGAGTTGGCAGCCGGTGTTCCTTGCGTGCAGTGAATCAACAGTCCCAGTCCTGCCTCCCTGGCACCCTTCTCAATACCACGCAAGATAGGGGCAAAGAAGGGGGCCGAGATCTCCTCGGCCAGCAGGCCGATGAGATGAGTGCGTCTGCTGGCCAGGCCCCGCGCCGCGGCCGAAGGCCGATAGTTGAGGCGCTCGATGGCAGCTCGCACGCGCATGGCCGTCGCCGCGGACACAGGCGCGTTCTCGTTGATGACGCGACTCACCGTCGCCGTGGAAACCCCTGCCTCCCTGGCTACATCGGCAATTGTGACAGAAGACTTGGCCCTGGGCAAGATCACACTTCCTTGGATGTAAGCGCTTACTGTAAGCGGTTACAGTATAGCAGAAACCATGTTGCGTGTCAATGACGGGTTGGCAGCAGGGCACATTTCAATTTGGGGGCAGCACTCCCCCGGAAAAAGAGGCAGCCCGATCCGACCAGACAACAACGAGCGTTTCAGCTTGCCAGGCCGTGCCGCGTGGGCCG
>RFJM01000348.1 GCA_003694905.1 Caldilineae bacterium | reverse complement strand
CGTCAGGGCGATGCCCTCCGCCGGGCCCTTGCCGGGAGGAAGCAGGTGCACATGCGGGCGCAGATCGACGCGCACTTCCGCCAAGGCGAACTCGAAGTCGTCGTAGCCCGCATCCCCGGCAGGACCCAGGACGCTGTCCTGGGCATGGCCCATCTCTGCCATCCCCAGGGCTTTGCCAATGACAACGCCTCCGGCGCGGCCTCTCTTTTGGAAACGGCCGTCGCCCTCCGGCGCCTCATTGACCAGCAGGTCCTCTCCCCACCCGACCGCTCCATCTACTTCCTCTGGATGCCCGAAATGACCGGCACCTACGCCTGGCTTCAGGCTCACGAAGACCTTATCCCCCACATCGTTGCAGGGATCAATCTCGACATGGTGGGAGAACACCAGGAACAAACCGGCTCCGTGCTTGTCCTCGAGCGTCCCCCCGATGCACTCCCCTCCTTTGCTCCCGACCTTCTGGACTACCTGCGACATGAACTCCTCCTCGAGCAGCCCAACCTGAGCAACACCGACCACTACGCCCGTGTTCGCTACGCAACCACCGCCTTCTCGGGCGGCAGCGACCATATGATCACCTCCGACCCTACCGTGGGCATCCCCACCCCCATGCTCATCCAGTGGCCGGACCGCTTCTACCACACCACGGCCGACACCCTCGACAAAGTCGACCCCGCCTCCCTGGCTCTGGCAGGAACCCTGGCCGGCACCTACCTCTACTGGCTGGCCCGGGCCGGCCGGGACGAGGTTGCCTGGCTGGGCGCCACCATGACCGCCTGCTTCGAGCAGCGCTTGAGTCGTGACACCCACCGCCTGGCCACCCGCTTGCTCGAGGGAACGCCCGATCAGACTCCCTTACCCTCGCTCGAAGAATTCGTCGCCTATCGTCACCGGCGCGCGCTCGAAAGCCTGACCACCCTTCGGCACCTGGCCTCTTGTGACGATCTCCTCCCGCGCTGGCGTCAGGCCCTGTCCGACACACGCGACCGCATCCTCGCGCGTGCCCTCGACCTGACGGCAACCGCCTCCCACCCATCCCCGCCACCCCCGCCTGAATCCTCGCCCCACCTCGTCCCCATCCGTCGTTATCGCGGGCCCATCATGGACTACGGTACGCCCACGTTCCTGGGTCTCTCGCCCGAAGATACCGACACCTGGCAGCAGCTCTATCGGGATATCCCCGACTGGCGCTCCCTGCGAGCCCTGGCCGAGTACTGGGCCGATGGACAACGCTCCCTTGCCGAAATCGAGCGCCTGGTGTGGCTCGAGAGCGGACACAACCTCGGGGGCTCTGTCGAAACCTATTTCCACTTGCTTGAAAGCGCCGGGCTGGTGGAACTGCGCCGACGTCCCGACTAAGCACCCGGCTCCCCTGCCGCCGCAATATTGCCGGTCGCCTACACCCTCTCGAGGCGTGATGAAATCCTTCCGCTCATCTACCATGCAGACCTTTCTCCTCATTTCATTCGGAGCCATGCTCGGTGCCAACCTCCGCTACTGGGTTGGCGGTTGGGCGGCCGCCCATCTCGGCGCCACTTTCCCCTACGGCACCCTCATCGTCAATCTGACCGGCAGCTTCATCCTGGGGTTCTTCATCACCCTGGCTTCCGATCTCCTCCTGCTCGACCCGCGCTGGCGCCTCTTGGTAGCCATCGGTTTCCTCGGCTCCTACACCACCTTTTCCTCCTACACCGTCGAGAGCGTGAACCTCATCCTCAACGGCGAATGGGGATCCGGAATGCTCAACCTCTTTGGCAGCACCGTCGTCGGCGGCCTGAGCGCCCTGCTGGGCGTATTGCTTGCTCGCTTCCTGATACCTCTCTAGGAGTGATCATGACCTCTCGAACACTTGCCCAACAACCCGCACAACGGCTGTGCATCTACATCGGCGAAAGCGACCGCTGGCGCGGCAAGGCCTTGTATGCGGCCCTCCTCGAGACGATCAAGGCACAAGGTCTGGCCGGCGCCACCGTGACGCGCGGTCTGGCGGGATTCGGCGCCCATTCCACCATTCACACCGCCACCGTCCTCCGTCTGTCGCTCGACCTTCCCCTTCGCATCGAGGTCATCGATACCCCCGACAAGATCGCCCAGGCCCTGGACGTCATCGCCCCCATGGTTCAAGAGGGCCTGATTACGATTGAAGATGTCCACGTCATCAAGTACACCCACCGCTACCTGAACCCTTTGCCCGCCGACCGCCAGGTGGCAGAAGTGATGACCCGTGATGTAGACCATCTGCGGGCCGATGCCTCGGTGGCCGAAGCCTGGCAGACCATGCTCGAGCACGGGCGCAAGGCACTGCCCGTGGTCGACGAAACCGGCCGCGTGGCCGGCATGTTGACCGATGAGGACCTCCTGGAGCGGGACGGGTTGCGGCAGCGCCTGAGTGTGGCTGCCCGTCTGGATCACGACACCCTCTCCGAGGAAATGGAGCAACTGAAGACCAGCTCCCTCACCGTTGCGGACGTCATGACAGCGCCCGCAGTGACCGCGCACCAGGATGAACCTTTGGGCGTGGCAGTCGCCCGCATGATCCGGCGTGGGCTCAAACGGGTCCCGGTAGTGGATCGTCGAGGTCGGCTGGTGGGCGTACTCTCGCGAGTCGACATCCTGGCGCAGGTCTTGGATAGCGAGGTGCAGAAAAGTGTTGCAGAGGCACCTCATGGCTCTGCACGCACCCTTCAGGACATCATGCTGGCCGAGATCCCGACCGTGTCGGTGCACGCTCCCCTGGCCGAAATCGTCCATCGCTTTCTGGCGGCGGGCAGCCATCGCCTCATCGTGGTCGACGATGAAATGCATCCCCTGGGGCTCATCAGTGATGCCGACGTCGTCGCGAGAGTTCGGCCTGGTGCCCGCCGCAGCATGTTGCAGGCCCTGCTGGGTCGTGAGCCCTCGCCTGCAGCAGAAGAAGTCACCGCCGCCGATCTGATGTCCCCCGCCGTTCTCACTGCCGGACCCGATACCCCCCTGGTCCAGGCCATACGGCAGATGCTAGACCAGGGACGCAAGTGGATGGTAGTGGTGGATTCTGAAGGCCGGGCCATCGGCCTGGTCGACCGGCATGTGCTCTTCAGGGCCCTGGCCGAAGTATGAGCAGGTTCATGCCTCGGCGAGATGGAAGGGATTGAAATCGGTGTCTCGGTCGAAATAATCCTCGTTTTCGACTCGCTTGAGCGTGTTCACCAGGGCGTAGGTCAGGGGGGTGAATCCCACCTCGATGCCGACTTTGAAAACATAATTGGCCACAATCAAACTCAGGGCAATCGACCAGGGGAAGACGCCCAGGAAGGTGGCGATCAGCACGAAGAGCACCGTATCCACGCCCTCGCCGACCAACGTCGAGCCTATCGTCCGGGTCCACAACCAGCGTCCGCCTGTGAGAACCTTCATCCGGGCCAGCACATACGAATTGCTGAACTCGCCGGCCCAGTAAGCCACCAGGCTGGCCACGATGATGGCCCCGGTGCTAACCCCACCCAAAATAGCATCATAGGCGGCCTGTCCGAAAGCCGTGGCGTTGGCCGGTGCGCTGCCCACCACCGCCGCCATGTTTTCATAGACGAAGCGACCCCACTCCGGGTCGCCGGGCAGCCGGCCCAGCAGCCAGAAGGTCACCACCATCAACAGGGCGCAGGCAAAACCCGTCCAGATAACGCGACGCCCGCGGGCATAGCCGTAGACCTCGGTGAGAATATCGCCGAAAATATAGGACAGAGGGAAGAGAATTGTACCGCCGTCGAAGGCCAGGCGCAGCCCGAAGACACTGATACCCAGGTCAATCAGCTTGGCCGAACTGGCGATGTTGCTCATCAGCAGCACGGTGACGAACAACACCATCACAATATCATAGTAACGGTAGGAACGTTTCATAGCTACCTCTCGCTGGGGATGAGATCGCCTGCATTGTACAGCCGACACAGCAAGCCCTAGATTATATGCACAACTTCCGTCACCAGAAAATCGCGCCCCCGTACCTGCGGTCCCGGCCAACGAAACAGGCGGCCGAGGTTTCAGCTTCTCGGGCCGGGCTGGTCGCAGCCAGGTGGTAGCAACAAGGTCTGGTAAGCTGAAGCGTTGAGCGGCTGTGCGGTTGGATGTGGCCGCAGCTTTTCCGGGGGGCGCCCCCCGGCCGCCCCCACGTTGAAACGCGCTCCCCGCGAACTTTGCTTCTCCGCCCAGAATTGGTATAAAGAACCATCTGCCACTCCGCCGAAAACCGTTCGATCACTCCTGCAACACGTACAACCACGAGGTGACAATGCCACTTTTCGAGAAACTCGGTGCCTTCTATCTGGGTAAAGAATACGATCTTGGCACAGGCCAGAGGCGCGACAGCCTCATCATGTACGATGCTCGTGACCTCACCACCCATGCCGTATGCGTCGGTATGACCGGTTCGGGCAAGACCGGCCTCTGCATCGACTTGCTGGAAGAGGCGGCCATCGATCACGTCCCTGCCATCATCATCGATCCCAAAGGTGATATGACCAACCTGCTCCTCACCTTTCCCGAACTGCGGCCGCAGGACTTCGAGCCTTGGGTAAACGTCGATGATGCCCGGCGCAAGGACATGAGCGTGCCCGAATACGCCCAACGCATCGCCGAGGTGTGGCGCAACGGTCTGGCCGAATGGGGAGAAGGCCCCGACCGCATCCGCATGCTCAAAGAAAGCGCGGAGTTCCGTATCTACACCCCGGGTTCGGATGCCGGTTTGCCCATCTCCATCCTGGCTTCGTTGCGTGCTCCTGCGCTGGACTGGGACGAACACCAGGAAGAACTACGGGAGCAGATCCAGGGTACCGTCAGCGCACTGCTGGGGTTGGTAGACATCGAGGCCGATCCCCTCCACAGCCGCGAACATATCCTCCTTTCCACCATTTTCGAACATTTCTGGCGACAGGGCGAGGATCTCGATCTGGCCAGGCTGATCATTTCTATCCAGACACCGCCCATACGCAAGCTCGGTGTCTTCGACATCGACACCTATTTCCCCGAGAAGGACCGCTTCACCCTGGCCATGACCCTCAACAACATCATGGCGGCGCCCAGTTTCTCGGCCTGGCTTCAAGGAGAGCCCCTCGACATCGCGCGGCTGCTCTTCACCGACCGCGGCAAACCACGCCACAGCGTCTTCTACATCGCACATCTCTCCGAGTCCGAGCGCATGTTCTTCGTCACCTTGTTGCTCGAACAGGTCATCACCTGGATGCGCCAGCAACCCGGCACAACCAGCCTGCGCGCCCTCCTGTACATGGACGAAGTCTTCGGCTTCTTCCCGCCGGTCGCCAATCCTCCCTCCAAGAAACCCCTTCTGACTCTCATGAAACAGGCGCGCGCCTACGGACTGGGCGTCGTGCTCACCACCCAGAACCCGGTGGACATCGACTACAAAGGCCTTTCCAACGCCGGGACGTGGTTCATCGGCAAACTCCAGACCGAGCAGGACAAGGCCCGCGTCTTAGATGGCCTGGAATCTGCCAGCAGCGAGGCCGGCAGCGCCCTCAATCGCCGCAGCCTCGACGCTCTGATCTCCCGTCTGGACTCGAGAGTCTTCCTGCTCCACAATGTGCACGAGAAGGAGCCCGTTGTCTTTCAGACCCGCTGGGCTATGAGTTACCTGCGCGGCCCCCTCACCCGGACCCAGGTCCGCCAACTGATGGAGCCGGTCAAAACCGTTGCCCCCGCCCCGGCGGCCGCGGCCAGTGTTGCCGGCCCTGCCGTCGCACGTGATGTCGCAGCTGCCGTCACGGCTGCACCCGAGCAAACCCTTCCTGAAGGCTACTCCTCCACGCCCCCGGCTTTGCCACCCGACCTGCCGCAAGTCTACATTCCCTTGCGCAAAAGCCCGCACCGCGCACTAGACACCCTGGAACAGGAACTCAAGCAACGCGTGGAAGCCGAGGATAGCAGACTCGTCTATGAGCCCGGCTTGCTGGCCATGGGCAGTGTCTCCTTTGTCGACCGCAAGCGCAAGGTCAACGAGTCTCGCTCACTAGCCTTGCTGGTTCAGGCCGGCGATCTGGGCGCGGTGGTGCGCTGGGAAGACGCGGACGCCATCGAATTGGACCCCCGCGACCTGGATACGCGACCCGAAGCCGAAGCCCTCTTTGCCCCTGTCCCTCCCGAGCTCAACTCCCCGCGCGAACTCAAGAAACTGGCCAGGGACTTCGCCGATTATCTCTATCACGAGCAGCGTTACGAACTCTACTACAACCCATCCCTCGACGTCTACAGCGAGCCCGGCGAATCACAACGCGATTTCGCCGCCCGCGCTCAGCAACTCGCCCGTGAGCGCCGCGACGCTGAAGTCGACAAACTGCGCGAGAAGTATCGCCGCCAGATCCATCGTCTGGAAACCCGTCTGGAGCGAGAAGAACGCGAACTTGCCGAAGACGAAGCCCAGTACAAAGCGCGCATGACCGAGGAACTTATCTCCGGTGCCGAGACCGTCGTGGGTCTGCTCGGCATCTTCGGCCGCCGTCGCACCAGCGGTCTCTCTCGCGCCGCCACCAAGCGCCGTCTCACCGCCCAGGCCAAAGCCGACATCGAAGAATCCAAGGAAGAAATCGCGCGTCTGCAAGAGGAAATTCAGGACCTGCAAGACGCCTTGCAGGAAGAAATCGATGCCATCACCGAGAAATGGGCAGACGCCCTGGATCGCATCGAAGTCTACGAAGTGAAACCGCGACGTGCTGATGTGGATGTCCAAACAGTTGCCCTGGCCTGGCTGCCCTACTGGGAAATCGCCTATCGCGCCGACGGTGGACGCCCCGCCCACGATCGTATCCCTGCCTGGTAACCCGACCCCTTTCTCGATTATCTCCGATTCCATGCCTCCAGTCTCCATACAACCCCCTCCCACCCCCCTCCCCGACGAGCGAGGATGGTTCGGCCCCTATGGCGGTCAGTTCGTCCCCGAGACATTGATGCCTGCCCTGGCCGAACTGGAACAGGCTTACCGCCACGCCCTGGCCGACCCTGACTTTTGGGCCGAACTCGACGACCTCTTTACCCACTACGTAGGACGTCCCACACCGATCACCTATGCCCGTCGTCTCAGCCAACACCTTGGAGGCGCCCAGATCTATCTCAAGCGCGAGGACCTGGCTCACTCCGGTGCTCACAAGATCAACAATGCCCTGGGACAGGCCTTGCTGGTCCGGCGCATGGGCAAACGGC
Source organism: Caldilineae bacterium (assembly GCA_003694905.1). GTDB lineage: Bacteria > Chloroflexota > Anaerolineae > J102 > J102 > J102. The sequence continues at coordinate 1,083 of RFJM01000348.1, read as the reverse complement.
GCATCGTCGCCGAGACGGGCGCGGGGCAACATGGCGTAGCCACCGCCACGGCCGCTGCCCTCCTGGGCATCGAGTGCGTCGTCTACATGGGGACCGTGGATATGGCCCGCCAGCGGCCCAACGTCTTCCGTATGCAGCTACTGGGGACTGAAGTGCGCGGGGTCGACAGCGGTAGTAAGACGCTCAAGGACGCCATCAACGAAGCCATTCGTGATTGGGTGACCAACGTTGAGACCACCCATTACCTGCTCGGCTCCGCCCTGGGCCCTCACCCCTACCCCATGATGGTGCGAGACTTCCAGCGCGTCATCGGTGTGGAAGCACGCCGCCAGATGCTGGAGCAAACCGGCCGTCTTCCCGACACCATTGTCGCCTGCGTCGGCGGCGGCTCCAATGCCATCGGCATCTTCCATCCTTTCCTGGAGGACAAGGAAGTGCGTTTGATCGGGGTGGAAGCCGGCGGCCGGGGCATCGCCTCGGGCGAGCATGCAGCCCGTTTCGCCGATCCGCAGCGTGCACGACTGGGTGTTTTACACGGCACCCGTTCCTTCGTCATGCAGGATGAGGACGGCCAGATCGCTCTTACCCATAGCATCAGCGCCGGCCTCGACTATGCCTCCGTCGGTCCCGAACATGCCTACCTGCGCGACATCGGTCGCACCGAGTATACCTACTGTACCGACGAACAGGCCCTTGCCGGCTTCAAGGCCCTCTGCGAATTCGAGGGCATTATCCCGGCACTCGAAAGCGCTCATGCCGTCGGCTACGTCCTCACCCTGGCTCCCACCTTGCCCGAGGACCACATCATCCTCATCAATCTGTCCGGCCGCGGCGACAAAGACCTGGACACCGTCCTAAAGGCAACCCGCTCCGCGTCTTTACCCTGAGAGCGGCTACGCAAGATCGCTCCAGAAGAGATATAGCATGCGTAACTACGACGAAGCCACCTACGGGGCGCGAATCGCCGACATCTACGACGAGCTCTATCCGGTGGCCGATGATGCCTGTATCACCTGCCTGGCACAACTGGCCGGGCCTGGGCCGGCTCTCGAGTTGGGGATCGGCACCGGTCGCGTGGCCCTT
>RFJM01000347.1 GCA_003694905.1 Caldilineae bacterium | reverse complement strand
GATCTCTACTGGCAGCCGGGCACGGGCCCAGGCGAGACGGTGCGGCGTTATCTCCTGTTCTATCTCACTACCTCTTTCATCTGGGACATCTGGCGCGGCCTTGGCAACGCCGGTCTCATCCTTTTCTTCGGTGCACCGGTGCTGCGGCTTCTCCGGCGCTACGAGGAGCGCTTCCACTTCACGGTAGCCTGAGCAGCCTCTGATGACAACTCCTGTGCGGGTCATTCATGCGGTACACGGCCACACCGGCGCGGGGCCTAGCAAACTAGCGAGCGGTGCTCATTCCTCGGCCACGCGTGCCAGCAGTTTACGCAGGAGTTCCGCTTCTTCTGGTTTCAGGGGGGCTCGTTCCCAGCCGTTGCGCCTCAGCACGGCCTGACCTAGCCGACTTCGCGCCAGCATGCGCAGGTCCTCTTCAAGAGGATCACTGAGACGATGATCGCTCACGATTCTGCCGTCTTTCATGCGCAGGATACGCTGCGTCGCCTGCGCCACGCGACGGTCGTGCGTCACTACAACGATGGTGGTATGCTGGCTCTGGTTTAGATCCGCCAGCAAGGCCATGATCTCCTCGCCACTCTGGCTATCGAGGCTACCGGTGGGTTCGTCGGCCAGGATGACGGCAGGATCATTGGCCAGAGCCCGGGCCACTGCCACCCGCTGGCGCTGGCCGCCCGATAGCTGGCTGGGCAAAGCGTCCATGCGATCGCCCAGCCCCACCAGTTCCAACAGATAGGCGCTGCGTTCTCGCCGTTCCTTGCGGCTGATGGGCTGCCCCTGCATGGGAACCTCTACATTCTCACGGGCGGTTAGCGTGGGCAGGAGATTGTGGAGCTGAAAGACGAAACCGACGGTCCTGGCGCGAAAGCTATCTACATCTTTGAGATGGGCCAGGTTCTCTCCGTTCACCCATACCTCGCCCTCGGTAGGCTGGTCCAGCGCCCCCAACATGTTGAGCAAAGTACTCTTGCCGCAGCCGCTGGGACCCATGACGGCCACGAATTCGCCGGGCTTGATGCTCAGGTCGATACCGTCCAGCGCACGCACGGCGGCAGCACCGCTGCCGTAGATCTTGGTCAGATTGTGGGTACGAATCAGTTCATCCATAGTACGCTCGCAGGGTAGACTTCCTCGATAGCGGCCGACACGTCAACGCTTGGCCTCGATGTTGACAAAGGCCGTCATGCCCCACCGCAGACTGGGGTCCAGATCTTCAACGGCGATCTCCACAGTGTAGTTGGTGCTGCCTTTCTCCGTGGTGCTCATGGGCGCGATACGGTTGATGGTGCCGCGGAAAATCTGTCCGGGCAATGCATCAAAGGTAACCTCGACCGGCATACCCTCTTGCAGGCGAGTAACGTCCGTCTCGCGCAGGTCGGTGGTCTCGACCTGCATGGAGCGGGTATCGCCCAACATAACTACAGGGACACCGGGCGTAGAAAGCTCGCCCACGCGAGCGAGGACGGCGCCGATCTGCCCGGCAAAGGGTGCGACAACCTGGGTCTGTGAGAGCTGGGCCTGCGCGGATTGGAGAGCGGCCTGAGCCGATTGGACGCGGGCATCGGCGATGGCGATATCCTCCTGGGTAGGCCCCCGCTTGAGGGCGTCCAACGCGGCCTGAGCCCGCGCCAACTGTGCCTCGGCCGCGGCCACCCCGGCTTCGGCTGCGGGGATCTCTGCCTGGGCGGCGTCGACCTGCCGTTGGGCGGCGTCGATCTGTGCCCGTGCCACGGCCAGCTGCGCCTTGGTTGCGCCCTTCATGACCGCATCATAAGCAGCCTTCGCGGCTTCGTAATTGGCAGTCGCCTGCTGCAAGGCCAGGGATTCGGGCATGGCACCGACGTTCGGATTTCCCTTCACCAGGTTGTAGGCGGCCTGTGCCTGGTCCAGCGCGGCCTTGGCAACATCGATTTCTTTCTGGGCAGCTACCCGTTCGGAGGGGGTGGGATGGCTGGCCAGCTCGTTGTACTGGGCTTGCGCGATGCTCACCTGGGCTTCTGCGGTCTTGACGGCTTGCTGCGCCTGGGCCAGTTGGGCCTGGGCCAAAGCCAGGGCGGCCTGCGCAGCCTGGACATCCGCCTCGGCCGCCGCCAGTTCTTCCTGAGTGGGACCGGCCAGAAGTTTGTCCCGTGCGGCCTCGGCCTCGGCCAGAGCTGCCTGGGCTATGGCCAACTGGCTCTTGAGGACTTCGTTTTCCAGCTCCACCAGGATGTCGCCCGGTTCCACCCAGTCGCCCTCCTGGACGTGGATGACTCGCAGACGTCCGGTGGCTGCAGGGCTGAGCCCTGCCCATTGCTTGGGCACCAGTTTGCCCGATGCCCAGATAACGTTTTCAAGTTCTGCGGCCACATCCTGCGCGGCCGCTGTTTCGGCCGCGACCTGGGGCTGGGGCTGCTGTACTGCATAGTTGGTGTAGCCCCACCACGCCGCGGCAGCTACGACAAGAATGGCGATGGCGATGGCAACGTATTTCATTGGTTTACCTCATTGGAGCCTTTTGTTTGATTTGGAAAATTGTCAGCGGTGGTCCGGGGAAATAAAACCGAGCAGCGCGATGTTCCGCCCTCTCGGCTATTCATATCGCAAAGCTTCTACCGGTTGCAGACGGGTCGCGCGCCAGGCGGGATAGAGGCCGGCCAGCAGACCGACCAACAGGGTCAGAATGACGGCATTCAGGAAGATATCTGGGGTCCACCTGGCCGCCAGAAAGGCGCCGATGGCAGGCACGGCGGTCATCGCCGATACGAGCAGCACACCCATGATCGAACCGATCACGGCCGAGAGCACGCAGAGCAGGAGACTCTCCTGCACGATCTGTTCGAGAATGCGCCGCTTGCGCCATCCCACTGCGCGCAGCGTGCCGATCTCGCGAGTCCGCTCGTAGATGGACATCAACATGGTGTTGGCCACCACGATGCCGCCCACAAACAGGGCCAGGAAACCAATGGCGCCGAACATGGCCTGTGCGTTGGCCATGTCATCCGTATTCTGCGCGAATTCGCTGCTGAGACTGGCACGCGCCTCGGGAAAGCGGCGGTTGATCGCCTCCACCACGGCCTCGGCCTGGCCCGGATCCTTGACATCGACAAAGATATAGCTGACGGACCGCGGGCGGTTGAGCAGACGCTGAGCCTCGCGCAAGGCCAGCACACTGGCTCCCTCCTCCCATCCCACACCGGTCTGATAGATACCGACGATGCGATAGCGGTTGTCGTAGAGCTGCATGGTATCGCCTACGCCCAGCTTGTAGGTCTCGGCCGCGGTCTTGCCCAAAAGCAACTCGTTGGGACGCCGTACTCCTCGGCCCTCCACCAATTTGTAATGCGTCATGGCATCGCTGTTGGGTTCCAGTCCCATGATCAGAAAGAAAGGCATATCCTCGCTCATGACCACCCCCAGCAGCATGGGACTGACCGATTTCACCTGAGGCATGGCCTGGATCAACGATACCATGCGTTCATCCAGACTGCTCATGCTCATATCGGCAACATCCCGTTGCATGACGGTGATATTGCCGGCTCCGGTGCTGCCGGCCAGGCTGTTGAGCTGATCCATGATCCCGGCGACCATACCGCCCAACATGACCAGTGTGGCCACGCCGATGCCGATCCCCGTCGCCGAGATGATGGTGCGGGTACGCCGCCGCCACAGGTTGCGGAAACTCTGGCTGCCCACTCGCGCCAGCCAGCCGCGGATTTCGCCGGCGCTGCCCCCTTCGTAGCGGAGCGCCTCGACCGGTTGCAGATTGGCCGCCACCCAGGCAGGATAGGCACCGCCGATCACGCCCAGCAAAAGCGCCGTAGCCATGCCCTGGATGAAGATGGTGGGCGTGTAGGCGCCTTCCAACATGGCGCCTATACCGGGGATCGAGGCTGTCGCCTCGGTGAGCAACACTCCCAGTACGATGCCGAACACACCCCCCACTGCGCTGACCAATACGGTCTCACCCATGATCAGCCCGACGACGCGACCGCGACTCCATCCGACCGCACGCAGTGTGCCGATCTCACGCGTGCGTTCCAGAACGCTCATGACCATGGCGTTCATCATGCCCAGGCCGCCGATGAGGATGGCGATGGCCGCCACCCCCCAGGCGAACCCCTGCAGATAAGCCGTCCAATCCGCATTGGTCTCGTACTCGCTGGATACGCTCACCACCAGGTCGTCATCCACTGCTTCCAGCCGCTGCGCCACCTGATCGATATCGGCTCCTCGTTGAACGCCAACCTGGAAGAGGCTTACCTTGCGCTGCTTTTGCGTGATTTCCTGCGCGTCTTCCAGGGTAGTCACCCCACCCGATTCTTCCAGCCCCTGGCCTGTCTCGTAGATGCCGACCACCTGGTAAGGCACACCGTAGATGCGCAGGATGTCTCCGACATTTTTCTTGAGTGCCTCCTGGGCGCGGCGCCCGATGGCGATCTGTTTGGGACCGGTGACGGGCTTGCCCTCGACGATGCGGTAATGGTTCATGGCAACGGTGTCCGGTTCGTAGCCGAAAAGCAGGAAGAAGGGCATCTCTTCCGTCACGATCCAGCCGTAGACGCCCGCTTCGACCGTCTCCACACCCGGCACGCTGCGCAAGCGGTCGGCCAACTCCTCGTCGAGACTGCTGTAGGCTACGTCGATGGCATTGGCCTGCGTGATCATGAGATCGTTGCTGAGGCCGACCACACTGCCGTAGTTGCGCATGAGGCCTTCGGCCATGGCTCCCAAGGACACGACCGCAGCCACACCGATGGCGATGCCCAATATGGTCAGAAGGGTGCGGGTACGACGCCGCCATAGGTTTTTCAGGATCATGCTTCCTTTCCGCTCCTGTCGGGAGATGATGGGGATGCTTCCGGATGCTCGGCGGGAGCGCGCATGAAACGCCCCATGCGCTCGACACTATCCACCAGCCAGAGCACACGTTGCCCCCACTTCAGATAGCTATCGAACTTGTGCAACGTCTCGAGATAGGACTGCGCCTGCGCCATGGTGTCGGGATCGCCGTTCTGGTCAAGCAAGGCGGTGAGGCGCGAACGGGTTTCGGCAATGCCCTGGCCGGCCAGTTCGGTCTCCTTGCGCGCATTGTAGCGGATTAACTCCTGGATCGCTTTCATGAGATTCGCTTCCGCCTGGTAGTACAATCGCGGGCGCCCCCCGCTGCCCGAAGGCGAGGCCGGGACGCGATGGGCCAGATGCAGGGTCTCCAGGATGCGCAGGGAGTTGCTGACGGTGGCCTTGCTGACACCCTGGCGCTCGGCCAGATCGTCGAGTGAAAGAGGGGAGCCGTTCAGGAAAAGCGCGGCGTAAAGCCGACCCGCCACCTCGGGCCAACCGTAGAGCGCAAATATCTGCGCCATGGCGTCGAAGAGAGGCCGGGTGGCATAGTCAAGTGCGTTGTCAGAGGACATAGGATCAAGGTTTATTTAGAAGATTTTGAACAAACTGAATTTTATCAGCGCAGGGAGTGGGAGTCAAATGAAGAAGGGGTTTGGATGTGTCCCAGGATATTGGCGGATTCGTCTGATGGCTAGGCGAGGACAGGTGAGGTCTTGGTCCTGCGGCATTGAAGGAGGCCGACTGTCTCGTTGTGTGCGGCCGCGCTTTTTCCGGCGGAGCGCCCCCGCATCCGCGGCCTCGGCCAACGAGACAGGCGGCCGGGGTGTCAGCTTCTCGGGCCGGGCTGGATGTGGGACAGGCTTTCCAGCCTGTCCGGATGCAGGCCCACGCAGCACGGTTGGGCAAGCTGAAACGGTCGTTAGTCGTCTGGTCGGGTCGGGCCGCCTCATTTCCGGGGCGCTGCCCCCCGGCCGCCCCCCGCCGGGGGACTATTACATGCCCCCCGGCCCCCTTGT
>RFJM01000346.1 GCA_003694905.1 Caldilineae bacterium | reverse complement strand
CTGCGCTGAATCCCAATCGCGCGTTGATCAAAGGGAAAGTCTGTGGGGTGCGGGTGGAAGAAATTGAAGATCCGTTGATGCGAGAGATCCGCTATTTGGATAAACTGATTGATGAACTTGCCCGAGGGAAACCGCTGGAGAAGATTCTGCGTTCATGAGCCGTCCAGCCGCCTGAAACTATCGTGCTTGAACAAAATGGGATAAATGAAATTCGCTGCCCAACCTCGTGTTAACCGGACTTGCCTTCGGAGCGGGTAAGCCACACGAAAAATGTAAAGTTTGGCTATAATGAAATAGTCTCGAATCGCAAGAGTCGGCGAGCCGGTTACGCCTACGTTCGGCAGACTTGGTTCTAAAGTCTGTTGCTGGGATAAGGAGGAGGGGGGGCCAAATGGGTGGCACGAGAGAGAGCACGGACAATGGGGGCAGGTTAAGGTTGAGGTGAAGAGGGCGACGCATGTGTCGCCCATCATCGCCCAGGCGCGGCCTGCGCATGGCGCTCGATGCCTTTCTGTGCTGTCCAGTCCTTCCTGCCAGGCTGAAGCCCCGGCGGCCGAAGCTGCCGCCGGCCGGGACCGCGGATGCGGGGGCGCCCCACTGCACCCCACTGCACCCCCCGTAAGGTACGTTCATAGCCAGCCGCAGGCGAAGCAATCTCCATCCCCCAAATAGGAGATTGCTTCGTCGCTTCGCTCCTCGCAATGACAGGTTGTGAGCCCGGCGCCGCGGGCAGGGATGGGTGCAGCCTTCTTCTATAGCCACGCGGATCGGCAAAACTGCGTAGCTGCAGGCAACGTTTCCGGTACTGGCCGAGGCCGCTGGTGCCAGCCGGGCTATGTTCCAGGCCGGCTACGGAGCACTCGCGGTAGTGCCTTCTCCGGCAGGGGATGGTCCCGCCAACCCTGTGAACGGCCCGTGGATGTTCCACGATCCGGGTTTCGTCCCGAGCCGCCGACGCGGCGCCAAACCATACGTGGGGCGTCCGGGGGGCATGTAATAGTCCCCCGGCGGGGGGACGGCCGGGCAGTGCCCCCGGGGAAGGCGCGGCCACACACGACCGGACAGCCTCCCAGCGCTGCAGCCTGCCAGGCGGCGCTGTTCAGGCCTGGCGGCGGCGCCTGGCTGGAAAGCCTCTCCTGCAGGTTGTGCCCCATCCTGAAACGCACCCCGCGCCGGGTCCAATGGTTGACTACACACCTTCTCTTGGATATAATTGCCAATGGAATCCTATAGGCGGGTGTAGTTCAGTGGTAGAACGTCAGCTTCCCAAGCTGAATGTCGACGGTTCGAATCCGTTCACCCGCTCCTCTATCTGCCGGTGCCAGGCCCCACGATCACTCCACAGCCTGGCACTAACAATGTCACTCGGAGAGGTCGCATAGTCTGGCCTAGTGCGCGCGTCTCGAAAACGCGTAGGGTTTACCGCCCTCGAGGGTTCGAATCCCTCCCTCTCCGCCTCCACAACTCATATCCTTCACGGAGAGGTCGCATAGTCTGGCCTAGTGCGCGCGCCTGGAGAGCGCGTATCCCCTCTGGGGATCGTGGGTTCAAATCCCACCCTCTCCGCCTGCAAAAGAGACCCCATTTCGCGGCGAAATGGGGTCTCCGTTATTCCACGTGGTCTGTGCAATCCTCGCCGCATCCTACAACCGCACGGCCCTATCAAAGATGGTGGGGAGGACGTAGCGCTTACTTGGGGCTCATGGGCATAATGACATGGGTGTATTCCTCGTCGCCCGCTCCCACAGGACGAAAGACACCGGGCCGAGTGGGAGAAATGGCCTCGAATACCACCTGAGGCGTGTCGATGACGGAGAGCACATCGATCATGAACTTGCCGTTGAAAGAAGCTTCCAGGGGCTCCCCTTCCACCGTGGCTTCAATCTCGGCTTCGTTGTCCCCCATCTCCTTGCTGGAAGCGGTCAGGAGGATGCGTCCGGGATCGCCGGGCTCGATGTTCACCCGCACGATGTTGGCGGAATCGCGGGCAAAGAGATACGAGACCCGCATGGCCCGCAGGAATTCCTCGGTGTCAACCACGGCGCGGGTATTGTAGGAGGTGGGCACGATCTTCTTATAGTCGGGGAAATTCGCCTCCACCAACTGGCTGACCAGGTCAACACCGGGCAGGTGGAACATGACCTGATTGCGAGCTTCGGTAACGGTAACCTCGACGCCCTCCTCCTCGCCCAGCTCCAGCGAACCGATGATGCGCGAGAGTTCGGCGAGGGCCCGTGCGGGAATGATCACGCCGAGGGCGACGGGCACTGCTTCCTCAAGAACGGTAGAGCGCACGGCCAGGCGATAACCGTCCGTGGCCACGAGGGTGAGCCGATCCCCGTCGAACTGGGTAAAGACGCCGGTCAGGGTGGGGCGCGACTCGTCGGTAGCCGCAGCAAAGGCCACTTGTTCGATCATGCGGCGCAGCTTCTCGGGTGGCACTTCGATGGTGGGCAAACCGGTCTCCCGGCGATGCGTGGGGATGATTGGGAACTCGGACGCGTCGATCCCGTGAATGTTGGCCTCGTAGTGCGCGCAACGCAGGTGCAGCGTCTGCGTGCGAATCTGCAGTTCCATGTCGATGCGTTCCTTGGGGAGCGAGTTAACAAAGTCGCTCAACAGGCGCGCCGGCACCGTGATCTGTCCCTCCTCATCGATCATGGCTCCAATCCAGCAGTTGATGCCGATCTCCATATTCATGGCGGCCAGCTTCAACTGGGCATTGTCGGTCTCCAGAAGAATGTTGCTCAACACCGGCAGGGTACTGCGCGTGGCAACCGCGCGTCCGACTATCGAGAGCCCTTTGGCCAGGTTTTCTTGCAAAACGGAAACGCGCACGAAACTACCTCCGAGTAGGCTGATATGGGTCGGAAATGAACGGGCTGGGGGCTGAGTTGGCCACAGACAACATGTGACAGATGATTGACGGCAGTATACCAAACATAAGGTACAAGTGTGAAAAATGCCGGTGATAAGGAAAAGCCCGGGCGCTCGGGCCCGGGCTTTGAAGTGCACATGCTTTGACGGTAGTCCATCAGCCGCTGGGGAAGACCAGTACCAGCTGCAGGTCCAACTCACCCAGAGCAGGGATGATGTTCTCGATGACCTGGGTGATGGAGGCTCCTGCCGCACCCAGATAGAAGTCACTCAACACACTAAGCGTGGTACGCAGCTGATCTTCGCTCCAGACCAGCTTGGGTAGGGTATTCTCGTTGATGCTGACCTGGACGCCATCGGGCTTGGTGTTGACGGTGATGCTCTGGATGCCCTGTGCCTTGAGGAGGTCGATGGTGTACTTGTTCAGAGCCAGTTGCTCGACATCGATACCCAACATGTTCTTCAGGATGAAGGAGGCACCGGGTACCGAGGGAACACCGTTGTCGTCGTAGATCACTTGAACCTGGAGGGCCAGTCCCCCACCCTCGGCCGCGGGAGCGGGTGCAGGCAGAGGAGCACTGGGATCGCGCAGGGGCACAGGTTCGGCACCGGCCGCGACCGGGAAGCGCATGATCAGGTCAACCCCCACGTTCTGAACGTAGGGCAACACCAGATTGAGCAACCTCAGCAGGGAGGGATCGATGCCGGCCATGGAATTGAGCATCCCCGCCGTCGCCTCGATGGTCTCGGGCGACCAGGCCACGTTGGGCAACGCTTCGCCATTGACGAAGATGTACAACCCGGTATCGTTCTGCAAGACTTCGACGTGTTGTAGCCCGATGTCCATCAGACGACTGACCAGTGCCGGGTCCATGCGCATCCACGTCAGATTCACCTGCCCGAAGGTCGCGTAGTACAACGTCGTGGCGCTCAGGCCGCCAAACGTGGGTACGCCGTTCTCATCGATAGCTACCTCGATCTGCGGGAGCTTCAGCATGAACTCCTGGCTCGGCGGTTGCATGGCTGCCTGCGAGGGCGCACACGCCGTCAACACGATGCTGACGACCAGCAACGATAGGACAACAATGATACGTTTGGACACTGACATAAAACCACACCTCCATGTGTGAAACGGCGCCGAAACGAGCTCGGCAATAACATATGGAAGAGGAACACACTACTATTTTATATACCACCAAAAGGCGTTTTTGACAAACGGTTTTCGGCCTTCTCCCGGCCATCGTAGGGCAATAGTCAGCAAACAGTACAGGAGTAATCAGCTAGGCTCACGTCCCCCTTCAAGTGGAGTGCGGAACACTCGCGGGCGGCCTCGCACCACCATGGTTGCGATCGCCAACCGGATGAAGCGGCCGTGGACGATCGCGTCCCTTGTTGGCCCCGAGTCGGGCCGGCGCCGCCTTGCAACGGCAACGGGCTTGAGAGTCCAGCCTCATCCATCCGGTCGGGGAAGCCTCAACTGCGGCCGCCGCTGCGGGACCGGCGCACAAGCCTGTAGCCAGATTTGGGCATTTGCACGCTTTCCGCTAACATGCCTGCCCGTGAACCGATCCCGTCGCCGCCGGCAGTTCTTCGGGCTGCTTCTCCTCTGTGCGTTATTGCTTCTTGTCGTTGTCTGGTACAGGCGAGAGGGAAGCGTCGCGCCCACTGCGGCCAGGGGTGACTCCACGCAGGCGACAGTGCAGTCCTCGCCGGCCCCCCTTTCCGAGCCGGCCACGCCTACCCCTACCCCTCGCCTTTCCCAGCCGACTCCCACCCTGCTGCCCCCTACGCCTACACCGACCTCTACTCCCGTGCAGACGCCCACACCCGGACCGACGGTGGCTCCCGATCTGGCCCTCGAGTTCACGCGTGTCCGGCCCAACCAGTTCCTGGGAGGGATTGCGGCTCGCTACGGCGTCTCGGTCGAGGACATCGCCCGTTTCAGCGATATTGCCGATCCCAACTTCGTCAGCATCGGCCAGGCTCTTGTCATTCCTCATCGCACCACCCGCTACACACCCGAACAACTCCTCCTTCCCGACAGCGAACTGGTCTACGGGCCGGCATACCTAGGCTTTGACACCGCCGCCTTTGTGTCCGCGGCAGGTGGCTATCTGTCGACCTTCAGTATGCCGGCTCCGGGTGGCGGCCGCTGGAATGGCGCCGAGGTGGTCGAGCACGTGGCTGCCCGCTACAGCGTGGGACCGCGCGTCCTACTGGCACTTATCGAAGCGCGCAGCGGCTGGGTGACAGACCCCGACCCCCAGGGAAGGGCGCGGGACTATCCGGTCGGGCATACGCGGGGCGCCTCGGGTCTGTTGAATCAGCTCGAATGGGCCGCGGATGAACTCAACCGCGGCTTCTACGGCTGGAGGGATCGGGGCGAGACTGCCATTCGTTTTCGGGATGGTGTGGTCGCTCGCGGCAATCCCGTATTGAACGCCGGCACGGTCGCGGTGCAGCGAGTGCTGGCCGCCGACACCAACTGGAAGGACCGCGACGCCGAGATCGCCGCCTTTCGCGAAGCCTATGAGCGGCTCTTTGGGGATGCATTTGCCTACGATGTGGGCCCCGTCCTGCCGGCCGGAACCACCCAGCCCGAGATGCAGTTGCCTTTCCCACCGCGCGAGTGGTGGTTTCTCACCAGTGGGCCGCATGGAGGCTGGGGCAGCGGCAGCGGCTGGGCCGCGCTGGATTTCGTCCCGGCCACCGCGGTGCCCGGCACCTGCGACGTTGCCGACGCCTGGGCAGTGGCGGTAGCGCCCGGCCTGGTTGCCCGCAATGACCGCGGGGAACTGCTCATCGACTTGGACGGTGATGGGGATATCCGCACGGGTTGGGTCCTCCAATACCTGCACATCTCCGATCGCGTGCCGGTGGGAACGGCAGTGGAGGCGGGGGACCCCGTAGGACGGCCTTCGTGCGAGGGCGGCATGGCCGAGAGCGCTCACCTTCACATCGCGCGCCGCTACAACGGCTTGTGGGTGGCCGCGGCCGGACCGGTACCCTTCGTGCTGGGTGGGTGGCAGGCCTGGGGCAGGTTCGAGTACGAGGGAGGCTTGCGCAAGGAGGACGCGGTACCCCGCGAAGCCTGCGACTGCCGGGACTACAAGCGCAACGGCGTTTTCTGGTGGGGGCCGGAGTAGCTTCCCAATTCGTGATCATCGGGTTTGGGATGTCGCGCGTGTGGAGCACCCGCGGGGGTAGCAGGTGTGCCCGGCGCGTCGGGTGCATTTCAATTTTGGGCGGCCGGGGGGCTGTTGTGTCTACCTAAGGCAACCCCATGCGAATGTCCAGGTAACGCGTACCCATCGTCACCAAACGGCGGAGCATGAGCAATCT
>RFJM01000345.1 GCA_003694905.1 Caldilineae bacterium | reverse complement strand
TAGGTGTAGTTGTCGCGAAGGGTGGGGATGCGCTGGCGGGAATCCTGTAATCGGATGGCGGAGCGGTATACCCGGCGCACGCAGCACCATGCCCTGATGCCGACTACGGAAGAGCCCAGGCGGGGTTGTGTCTGCCTGAGGCAACCCCCAAATGGACACAACAGGCGGTGCCTTCCCCGCTGCCCTGCGCTGCCGATGAAGCCACCACTCTGCCGGGATCATCCTTTCTCTCACCTTCAATCTTGACCTCGCCCCCTCTCTTGTCTCATGCATCGCCAGCAACGTTCCCCCTCCACCCCCTGGCCATACGTCGGGCTGGGCGTCCTCGCCCAATTCATCTGGGGTAGCTACCCGGTCTTTGCCAAGCGCGCGGTGATGGAAACCCCCAAGTTCTCCCTCCTCACCTTCGCCTGGCTGGCCTCCATGCTGGTAGGCGCGCTGCTCATGCGCTGGCGCGAGCACATACCCTGGCAGCAGGTGTGGACTACCTTCCGGCGCATGCGAATTCTGTGGGCGCTGTCGGGCTTTCTGGCCGTGCGCTCCGTAACCAATATCGTCGCCATCGAGCTCACGCGCGCCACCTGGGTACAGCTCATCAATCTGCTCACTCCTTTCGCCGTGGCCCTGCTGGGCGTCTGGTTCTTCGAGCAGCCCATACCTCGCTACACCTTCCGCGCCCTTCTGCTCTCCCTCACCGGTGCCGTGCTCATGCTCGTACAGGACTGGTCGGACATCGCCCTGGGCATGACCTGGCGCGACGGCCTGGGGCTGGCTACCGCCCTTTTGTCCACCCTTTCCCTCGCCTTCTACTTCCAACTCGTCCGCCGCGGGCGCATTCGCCAGGTCTCTAGCGGCATGATCATGGTCCAACAAGGCATGACCATGTGGCCTGTCTTTCTTGCACTCAGCCTGCTCATCGGCGAGGATTGGTCTGCCTGGGGTTCCGTTTCCGGTATGGGATGGGTGGCAATCATGGCCGTGATCTGGCTTGTGCAGGTGAGCGGCAACCTCATTCAGATCACCGCCCTGGGGGGCGCCAACCCGGCGCTGATCACCAGCCTGATGGCACTGCGGTTGGTGTCGGCTTTGCTGCTGGCCTGGTTGCTCTTGGGTGAGATGCTGGTCACCCCGGCCCAATGGCTGGGCGCGCTCCTCGTCATCCTCACCGTCAGCATCTATCTCTGGCTGCAACGAGATCGAGCACCGACGGCGGCTGCAACGGAGAAGGCAACTTGAACAGCACGAGATCCACAGCCCGCGCGGACAACGTGCTCCCCTACCTGAGTGCCGGCATCCTCGCGCATATCCTCATCGGCAGCTATCCTGTCTTCGGCAAGCGCGCCATTGCCGAGGTCCCCAAATTCTCGCTGGTATTCATCGCCTCCATGGCTATCACCACCACCGCCATCCTGTGGATGCGCTACCGCGAGGGCGTCACCTGGCAGCGCTATCTGCACGTACTGCGCCGCGAGCGCATCCTCTGGTTGTTCGTGGCCGTCGTCTCCTTGCGAGCGGTTACCAACATCATCTCCATCTCCCTGACCAGAGCCGTGTGGGTACAGCTCATCAACATCATGGCCCCGTTCCCGGTGGCCTTTCTGGGTGCCTGGTTCTTTGCCCAACCCATACCCCGTTTCACCCTGCCGGCAGTGCTTCTCTCGACCACCGGTGCTGCCCTCATGCTGGTGCAGGATTGGTCTCAGCTCACAAACGGCTTCACGCCGCAGGACGCATTGGGCCTTGGCCTCGCTACGGTTTCCATGCTGGCCTTTGCTTTCTACTACCAGCTTATCCGTCGCAGCCGGCTGCGCGCGGCCACCAGCGGTATCGTCCTATTTCAACAGGGTATGGCCATGACCCTATCCTTCCTGGTGCTAACCCTTGTCACGGGTGAAGACTGGAGCGCCTGGGCCCACATGTCGGGCGGTGGTTGGGCCTCGGCCCTCATTTACATCATCTTTGTGCAGGCGGGGGGCAACCTCTCTCAAGTTATCGCCGTAGGGGGTGTCTCTCCTGCCCTTATCACCAATTTCATGGCCTTGCGTCTCCTGTCGGCCATGGTGCTCGCGGCCATCATCCTCGGCGAGACACTGGTCACCCCCTTGCAATGGCTGGGCGCGGCTATCGTCATCGCCACCGTCACCGCATACCTCTGGTTCCAGGGCAGGAGTCATAGCCGCCACCCGACCTGAGTGTCTTCAGCGATTCAGGTCTGCAAGGGATCCGTCGGTATCTCCACAATGGCCGGCGCCTCGCTGCTTAACCCCGCGGCGATGGCCTTGCGCACATCCTCGGGGCTTTCGGCCCGGAATCCGCGTCCGCCGCACAACTCCGCGAACTCGGCGAAGTCGGGATTGTGCAGACTCGTCTGCCAGACAGGATACGATTCCGCGCGCTGCTCCTTCGATATTTTGGCCAGTTCGTTGTTGTTGAGCAAGATGTGGGTGATGTTCATACCGTACTTCACCGCCGTGGTAAACTCGGCCAGATACTGCCCAAAGCCGCCGTCACCGGAGACCGAGACCACCTTGCGATGATCGCCCACTGCCGCCCAGGCTCCCATGGCCGCGGGAAAGGCAAAACCGATACTGCCCAGATAACCCGACATCAAGACACTCTGATTGGCGCATTCGAAAAAGCGTCCAAAGCTATAGGTATTGTTGCCCACATCCACGCAGATCACTGCATCGGTCGGCGTCAGCTCGGAGAGATGATGGAACACCAGTGCCGGGTGCATGCGCCCTTCTGCGTCCACCCGCTCGCGCAGTTGAGCCTTCTTTTCGCGCCAGTACGCCCAGCGGCCGGCGATCTCCTCTCGCAATTCCGGCCGTTCCTTCGGCTCCAACCGCCGGCAAAAGATGGCCAGCGTCACACCGATATCGCCCCAAAGTGGTACCGTGACCGGGTGAAAGCGCCCCAGGGTCATACGATCCGTGTCCACGTGGATGATTTTCTTGCGGGTCGAGATGCCGGTGTGCTTCGAGAACGAGGCGCCGAGCACGATCAGCAGATCACTCTTGCTCATTACGCTGCTGGCCACCAGCGTTCCACTCCGTCCCAACACCCCACAGGCGAGGGGGTGATCATCGGGGATGATGCCCTTGCCCTTGAAGGTCGTGATCACCGGTGCGTCGATCTGTTCGGCAAAGGTGATCACCTCTGCGCGGTGGAAGCGCGCACCATGCCCCACGATGATCGCGGGCCGTTGCGCTTCGCGGATCAATGCCAGAGCTTCTTCGACCTGCGCGGCCGGAGGCGCGATCTCGGCAGTAGAGATGCGTCCCTGCCTCGGGGTCTCGGGCGGAGGGTCGAGGGCCGGCGCCGTCTGCACCTCATTGGGCAAGATCAGATGCGCTACGCCCCGTTCCACCACCGCGTGCTTCAGCGCCAATGCCATCAACTCACTGGCATTCTTGTTGGTCAGCACCGTCTGGCCCCACGTCCGCACCGCGGCAAAGGCCGAGTACAGATCGACTTCCTGGAAGGCACCGGGACCCAAGACCTGCGTCTCCACCTGCCCACTCAACGCCAGCACCGGCGCCCGATCCAGATGGGCGTCCCACAGTCCTGTCAGCATGTTGGTACTACCCGGTCCGGCGATGGCAAAACACGCCGCCGGCCGACCCGTCAGCTTGCCGTAGGCCGAGGCCGCAAAGGCCGCGGCGCCCTCGTGCCTCACGCCGAAATAGCGCAGTCGCCCCGCCTCCTCGGCCCGGCGCAGAGCCTCGGCGAAACCCAGATTGCTGTGCCCCACCATCCCGAACACCGTATCGACCCCCCAGTCGGTCATCACCTCCACCATCTGATCGCTGAGGGTGGGTTCGTGTCTGGGCTCCTCGATCTGCACATAGATCCCGCCATCCCGCACCTGCAGGGGAATGGGCGTTGCGTGATCCTTATAACCCTCGGGCGGTGCACCGGTGTGGGGATTGTACTGGTATCCATGCCAGGGGCAGACCACCCATTCACCGTCGATGTACCCCTCGCCCAGCGGCCCTCCCTGGTGTGGACAACGATTGCCCAGGGCTGTGTAGCCGTACTCCTTCGTGTGGATCAGACACACCGCACGCTCACCCGCCAGGACAGTTGTCACCTGCCCTTCTGGCAGATCGTCCACATCGGCAATCTTATACCATTTTTGGGGCATGCCAGCCTCCTTGTGACCTGGGGAGTGTGCGAGCCCCTGCCTCATGCACCTCACATGTGGGCGCCGCATTCACGCCGCGCACAAGCCATGGCCGCATAACGCCGGGCAGGAACTCCATCCGATTCCTTTCATGGTGGCCGCAGTCGCCGGCCGCATTCTAACCCGTGCCCTACGATTAGCGCAATCTCTTGCCACATGCCGAGGGCCTGTGCCACAATGACGGCATCCCACCTCCACGAGACAGCCATGGACGATCAACTCACAGCTTTTGCTGCCGACCTGCGCCGCCACAGCGCCGCCGAAATCTACATCGACACCGCCACGCGACTCCTCTATAGCACCGACGCTTCCCTCTACCAGATCATGCCCCTGGCCGTGGTCATCCCACGACACTACGACGATGTCCTGGCCACCGTGGAAACCTGCCGGCAATATCGTCTTCCTATGCTGCCGCGGGGGGGGGGATCCGGCCTGGCAGGGCAAACCGTGGGCGAGGCCGTGGTCATCGACTTCACCCGCTACCTCGACGAGATCGTCCGCATCGACGCCTCCGCACGTCGAGTCTTGGTGCAGGCCGGCCTGCCCCTGGGCCTGCTCAACCGGCGATTGCGTCCCTACGGCCTCATGGTGGGCCCCGACCCGGCCAGCGCCGACCGCGCTGCCGTCGCTGGCTGTATCGGCAACAACGCCACCGGTTCCCACTCCATCGTCTACGGCAAGATGGCGGACCATGTCCTCAGCCTGCGGGTGGTCCTGGCCGACGGCAGCGATGTGCGCCTGGGCCCAAGACCCTGGTCCGAGATCAGAAAAAGGGCCGGGGCAAGCGACAGCCTGAACCGTCTCTACAGCGAGATCGCCGCCCTAATCGAAACCCACGCCGAACTCATCGACCGCCGTTTTCCCAGATTCTGGCGGCGGTCCAGCGGCTACAACCTGGACTACCTGCGCCGCCAGCTCGATGATCAGAGCTTCAACCTGGCCCCCCTGCTGGCGGGCAGCGAAGGCACCCTGGGCCTCATCCTTGAGGCCGAACTGCAACTGGTACCGGTGCCGCCTCACAAAGCCCTGGCCATCCTCCACTACGACGACACCGATACTGCCTTCCGCTCCGTGCCCGATCTCCTGACCCTCAACCCCTCGGCCATCGAGCTCGTGGATGACATGCTCATGCGACTGACACGGGAGTCCCCCGGCTGGCGAGAACGGCTCACCTTCGTCGAAGGGGAACCCGCAGCCGTCTTCATTGTGGAGTTCGCAGGCGAAAGCCCGGCCTATCTGGATGACCGGTTGCAGGCCCTCGCGGCCTACTGGCAAAAGGCAGGTTGCGGGCGCCCCCTCATCCCCATCAAAGATGCCCGGGGCCAGGAAAACGTTTGGGCCGTACGCAAAGCAGGGCTCAACCTCCTTTCCTCCATGCGAGGCGATGCCAAGCCCGTCCCCGGCATCGAAGACATGGCCGTGCCCCCGGAACATCTGGCCGACTACATGCGCGAACTGCGCGAACTCTTGGACGGTCGCGGGGTGGTGGCCGCCATGTATGCCCATGCCTCGGCAGGCTGCATCCACACCCGGCCCGTCCTCAATCTGAAAACCGCCGATGGCGTCCGGCATCTGATCGAACTCATTAACGGTGCCGCCCAATTGGCCATGAAATACGGCGGGGTCCCCAGCAGTGAACATGGCGATGGCCTCGCTCGCAGTTTCCTCAACCCCGAACTCTTCGGCCCCGAGCTCTACGAAGTCCTCCGCCAAGTCAAAACCATCTTCGATCCCCACCATCTCCTTAACCCGGGCAAGATCATCGATGCCCCCCCACCCGACCGCCATCTCCGCTACGGTCCTTCCTATCGTACCATCGACATCACCCCTTTGCTGGACTGGAGCCGGGACGGCAGCTTTGCTCACGCTGTGGAGATGTGCAACGGAGCCGGTGTCTGTCGCAAACTGGAGATGGGCACCATGTGTCCCTCCTTTCAGGCCCTCAAGGACGAGCGCCACAGCACCCGCGGCCGCGCCAACCTCTTGCGCGCCGCCCTCACACCGGCGCCCTCCCCGGCGGACTGGCCGACCCCGCCC
>RFJM01000344.1 GCA_003694905.1 Caldilineae bacterium | reverse complement strand
GTCCGAGGCCGTGGGTGCAGAACACATGTTCATCTTCGGGCTCACCCGCAGCGACGTCGAGCGGTTGTGGCAGGAAGGGTACGATCCGCGTGCGGTGGTCGAGGGCAACCCGCGGCTCGCGCGTGTCATCGACATGATCGCGACCGGCTTTTTCTCGCCCGACGACCCTGGCCGCTATGCGCCGCTGCTCTCTGCCCTGCTCGAGGAAGGCGACCGTTACCTGGTGCTGGCGGACTTTCAGGCCTACTGCGAGGCGCAGGAAAGGGTGGATGCCCTCTATCGGGATCAGGAGGCCTGGCAACGCAGCGCCATCCTCAATGTCGCCCGCCTGGGCTACTTTTCAAGCGATCGCGCCATCCGGGAATATGCCGAGGCCGTCTGGGACGTGCATCCCGTGGCGCATGAGTGAACCGGGAGCTGGAAGCTGGAAGCTGGAAGACAGCAACAGTGTTCCTCATGCTGAGGTTTGAGGCTCGGTTTCCTGCCACCGGCGGCCGTCCCGGACCATGGCATTGAGGATGGTCAGGAGCTTGCGCATGCAGGCCACGATGGCCACCTTGGCCTTTTTGCCGGCGGCACGCAAGCGCTGATAGAAGGCCTGGATGGTGGCATTGCAGCGGATGGCGGTCAGGGTGGCCATATAGAGGATGCGACGCACGGCTGCGCGTCCACCCCAGATATGACGCTGTCCCTGGAAGCGGCCGCTGTCCCGGTTGAGGGGAGCCACCCCCACGAGGGCAGAGATCTTGCGGCGATCGAGGGTGCCGAGCTCGGGGACGCAGGACAGCAGGGTCCAGGAGAAGACCGGGCCCACCCCGGGGACGCTTTGCAGGAGTTCGTCCTTCTCCCGCCAGACGGGGGAGTGCTTGATGGTCTCCTTGAGGCCGTTGTCGGTGTCGCGCAGGCGCTGCTGGAGCCACTGGATATGGGCCTTGATGTCCTTGCGGATGGGCTTGGGGGCCCCGGAGAGGCGGTTCTTCTCGGCCACCAGCATGTCCTGGAGCTGCTGGCGCCGGGCGATAAGGGCCTGGAGTTTCCGGGTCTCCTCGTCCTTGAGAGGCCGCTGCTCGGGCTGGACGCGCTGGGCGAAGCGGGCCAGGACCAGCGCGTCGATGCGGTCGGTCTTGGCGAGCTGTCCCAGGGCCCGGGCGAAATCGCGGACCTGGCGCGGATTGACCACACAGACCGGGAGCCGGTGGGCGGCCAGAGTGCTGGCCAGCGTGGTCTCCAGGCCGCCGGTGGCTTCCAGGACGATGCAGGCAGGATTCTGTGCCTTGAGCGACCGGACCAGTTCCTCGATGCCTTGGTCGTCATGGGAGACGCGCCAGCAGCGCTGTTCCGGGAGCAGGGCGATGTCGAGGTGGCGCTTGGCGATATCGATACCGACGAAGATGGGTTGAGATGCAGTCATGGCAAGGTTCTCCGTTTCCCGTTCTTGCAAGATACGGGCTCTTGAGGCCCAGGCAACAGTTCGGGTTGAGCGAAGAAAGGAGGCGGCAACCTTGCTGTCTTACGGGCTTGGGATCCCTCGAAGCAGACGGTCCACCGTCTCCTGAACTCGGGGATTAAGGTAACATCAATTGGACATACAAGAAGGAGTGCGCCCTGATGCCGATGCTGAATCTTCCAGTTTCAGTGTCTTATCAGCCATAGCGGTATAAGAGATTTTGTGTGAGTTATAGGTTACGAATCAAGCAATAATGAACCGCCGTGACCTGAAATAGCCGGTCATGTTCCGGCACTAGCCCTGCCATTCTATCGATGTTTCCACCCCGGCAGTAATGTAATGCTGTGTCAGAGAGATGAACCTTGTGGCTGATGCCGAATCTTCTGACTTCTGAATTCTGACTCCTGACTTCCAACTCCCAGCTTCTATCTTCCAGCTCCCAGCTTCTATTTCCTCACCCCTCACTTCTCCCGACCCCTAAAGTTTTCCCATTCGTCGCCGATCCACTGGTCGGGAGCGGTGAATACCCGATCCGGGTATATCCGCTGGAGCACAAACAGACCTCCGGTGCGTCGAGGAGCGGCCGGGGTCGTGAATCAAGAGGAGCATGACCATGCCCCAGATCATCAATACCAACGTGATGTCGCTGAACACGCAGCGCAACCTGAACAAGACTCAGAGCGCGCTGGCCACCTCCATCCAGCGTCTGTCCTCGGGCCTGCGCATCAACAGCGCCAAGGACGATGCCGCCGGCCTCGCCATTTCGCAACGAATGACTTCGCAAATCAATGGCATGAACGTGGCAGTCCGGAATGCCAACGATGGCATTTCTCTGGCGCAAACGGCCGAGGGCGCCCTCGATCAGGTAACCAATAATCTGCAGCGTATTCGCGAACTGGCGTTGCAGGCGGCAAACGGAACCAATTCCGATTCGGATCGGGCTGCATTGCAGGCCGAGGTGGATCAGCTCGTGGAAGAGATTACCCGTGTAGCCGAGCAGACAACCTTCAACGGCCTGAATCTGCTGGATGGTTCCTTCACTTCCCAGACATTCCAGGTCGGTGCAGATGCGGGTCAGACGATTACGGTCGACAGTATCCAGGACGCCAGGGCCTCGTCGCTGGGCAACAATGTCTTGACAGCAGACGGCACAATTACGGGTGACGTAGTAACTGGTTCAG
>RFJM01000343.1 GCA_003694905.1 Caldilineae bacterium | reverse complement strand
TTTCAATTTGGGTGCAGTTCGCGGGCGGCGCCCCCTGGAAAGAGCGCGGCCACACACCACCGGACAGCCGATCATCGTTTCAGCTTGCCAAGCCGTGCTGCGTGGGCCGGCATCCGGACAGGCTGGAAAGCCTGTCCCACATCCAGCTCTGCCCGAGAAGCTGAAACCTCGGCCGGTGAGACCGGCGGCCGAGGCCGCAGATGGAGAGGCGCCCCCCGCACCCCCCTTGCAGAGGGGACCCTTACCGGCCGAGCGCACCGGCTGCCCCTATTTTGACACGCAGCCTCCCGCGCGGGCGAATTGCCGGGCCGGGTCATCTGTGTTAGCATCGTCGAACAACCAGCCCCATGTTCCCGCAGTTAGGGTATCCTCCAACTCTTTCTGTTGCTTGTGAAAGCCGTCTGCAACTGAAGCAGGCAGTCTCTTTCCTCAGGATTGACCCATTTGGTTGAAACGAGTGCTGCGGTCGGCGGCACGCAGCATCCGAGTTTATCTCGGTGACTGGCAACAGCGCGGGTGAACCGTAGTCGAAGTCACGGCTACGTGCGCCGGTGGGCGGGCGCACGGCAGCAAGATGTGGATCAAGCGCGTTGTGACTGTGTTGTTGCCGAGCTCCGAAACCCGGACGGAAGAGTCCAAAGCAGGGATCTATCATGTTACAGGTCTATCTATTCGGCGTGCCGGCCGTACACAGAAACGACGAGGGGTCCACTCTCCTTCCCCTTTCTTCACAACTGGTGAAGCTTTTGGCCTGCCTGCTTTTGTCGCCGCGGGGCATGTATCCCCGTTCCTTCCTGGCCGGCTTGTTCTGGCCTGATGTTCCGGAAGAGCGGGCGCGACACAATCTAAGTAATGCCCTTTACCGCCTGCGCCGGGTTCTAGAGGATGACGATCCCCTCCTGGCCACGACCGACCTCGTGGGCATACGTCACGACGTCGAGATCTGGGTGGATGTGGCAAGGTTCGAGGCGGCACTGCTCGCGGGCGACCTTGCCCAGGCGACGATGCTGTATCGGGGTGACCTTCTGGATGGTTACTACGATGAGTGGCTTGTCACTCCCCGCCGCATCTTGCGTAGCCGGGCTTTGGAGGCCATGGAGCGCCTGGCACTGGCGCTTGAGGCGAACGGCCGCCTGGTTGCAGGTCTGCAAGTAGCCCGGCGACTGGCGCTCACCGAACCTCTGCTCGAGGAAGGACATCGTCTGGTCATGCGTCTTTTGGCGCGACTTCACCGTCGCAGCGAGGCACTCGTACATTACGAGTATTTGATGGCCCTGCTCGATGAGGAGTTGGGCGTTGAACCGATGCCCGAAACCGTGGCACTGGCCGAGAGCCTGCGCGATGAAATAGAGCCCGAAGAGCCCGCACTGCCTCCCGGCAAGCACACTCCTTTTGTGGGACGACTGACGGAGAGGGCGAGCGCGCTTGAGATCTTGGAGGCTGTCATCGAAAGTGGGCGCGGCCAGGTCTTGGTTATTGAGGGGCCGCCGGGCATTGGTAAGAGCCGACTCTTATGCGAGGTGGCTGCCGGCGCACTGTGGCGGGGCGCGGCCATAGCCGGTGGCAACGTGGAGGAGCAACCCATCTCTCTTCCCCTTTCACCCATGGCCGTCGCCCTCAACACGGCTCTGGCGGGAGCGCGGGCTGCCCAGGTAGAGACGCTACTGCCCCCCGAAACCCTTGCCGCACTGGCACCGCTGTACCCGCCTTGGCGCGATCCGGCCTCGCTGCCGGAGCTTCCCCCGCCGCAGGCGCGTGATCGTTTCCACCAGGCATTGGCAGATGTGTGGAAAGTTCTGGGGGGTCTCACACCCTATCTCCTCTTCTTCGAAGACATCCAGTGGGCTGCACCTGCGCTCTGGGATGCGCTCGATGCGCTGATACCGGTACTGCCGCAGAGCCGCTTGTTGCTGGTACTGACCTGCTGCCGGAGTGGGGTCAGGCTGGGTCGGCAACAGACAACTCTGCAGCGCTGGGAGCGGGAAGGGATTCTGACCGTTCTGAATCTGCAGCCGCTGGAGAAGGGAGCGGTCGGCCAACTGCTGCCGGCATTTGCCCACGACCGCCTGGATGAGTTCATGGCGACTACAGGGGGCAATCCTTTCCTGGTGACCAAGGCCTTGAGAGCGGTTGACGAAGGTCTGCCGTTGGCGGAGGCTCTCCTGCCCGTGTGGCGGGCGACGCTCTCTCCCGCGGCACGCACGGCGCTCAATAGTGCAGCCGTCATCGGTATGAAGGTACCCTACCACGTGTGGGCGGCGGTCACCGGCATGGATCCCTTTGCGCTGGCAGCCGCGGCGGACGAGCTGGCAGACAGGCAACTGCTGTTGCCGGTACCACAGGGCTATGTCTTTTCCCATAACTTGTTGCAAGAAGCGGTGTACGAGGGTATGGATGCCTCCCTGCGCAGGGATTTGCACCGGCGCACTGCGCACGCACTGAGCGAGGACCCAGACGTCCAACTCTTGACTCAGGCCTACCACCTGGACCGGGCCGGGCAAAGTGAAGCTGCCGCGGCCTTGTACAATCAGGTCGGGGCGCAAAAGCTGTCCCAATTCGCCTTTGTAGAGGCGTTGGATGCGTTCCGGCGGGCACGTGACTTGCTGCCTCCCGTACCCTCTTTGGCGCGTCTGGAAGCGTTGTCGGCCTATGCCCATGCCTGTGAACTACTTGAGCGTCACGCAGCGGAGGAAGACGCGCTCCATACGATTCTGCGGGAGGCCCGTGCTTTGGGCGAGCAGAACACGGTGGTGGCGACCATGCATCGCCTGGAGGCATTGCGGGGAGGTGAGGAGCAGGCAAGCTCGCCGGCAAGCAAGGGCCGCGGCGTCCTGGCAGGAGCCTGCCGGTGCGAAATGGTGACTCTGGCACGGGCGGACGCACCGCTGGGCCGGCCGCTGACCCCGGATGAGAAGGTCACGCTGTGTTGGACGGTGGAGGCTCCAGAGGACGCGTCGGTGGCGGGAAAAGTCGCGCGGCGGCGCTACGTGCTGTGCCGGCTCTTAGCCGAGGCCGAAGCTGTCGGCGCGGCGCCCACCGATGCTGAGCTTGCCGCGGCACTGGGTGTCTGCCGCCACACCATCCTGCGCGATGTGGCCGCGCTCGGGCGGGAAGGCGCCAGATTCCCCACGCGGCGCCGGCGCAGAGTATCCCCCGAGTTGTGTCAAGGGTGAGGCGGTTTTGGCTCCGGTAGACGTGCTAAGGCCAATTGCAACAATGGTTTGCTCGCGAATGCTACAATGGTCTCGAGCACGGCGCGCGGTTGTGAGAGTAGGGGGATACGAGGCTGGTATGATTGTCCCACATGCCTGGCGGCCCATGTGGGCCGACAGCTACCATCCCAAGGAGGGACAAGTACCGTGAGCAAACTACTCTTTCATGCGTTGGTCGGTTCGGAAAATCCGACTCGGGCCTGCTTCCCCTTTCTACAGGCAGTAGCCAACAGGGAACGCGGGGATGACGTTTCCATCGCCCTGGGTGGCGATGCAGTCGTCCTCATTCGCGACAACATCATCAATTCCGTGGTCCCGGTGGGCTGGCCACCGTTGAAAGAGACCTTTGCCAAGGTCGTCGAGTACGGCATTCCCATCTACGTCTGAGGGGGCTGCGCCGCGGCCCGTGGGGTCACAGAAGAAGATCTGAAAGGCAAGAATGCCCGCTTCATCAACTTCGCCGACTCGGCAGAAGCCTACGCGACGGCGGACCAGGTGTTCGTTTTTTAGCGCACGCGGACAGAAAAACCCGCGCATCTTCCCAGACGATGCTGGGAAAGGATGCTAGACGTTCGCAAGAGAGTGGCTTCCCGCACTACCTCATGGACCGGCTGACCGAGTCCAGCGGGAAGCTGATTCATTAACAAACCCCTGGCACCGGCCGGAGCCTCAGTTCAACAATGGGAGGTCGTTCTGGCGAAGAGCGACGAGTTATTGTGGATGTACGTTCGGCACGCGCTTACCGGCCTGATCGCGGGAATTCCCAAAGAGCCTCGCTCGTAGACAGGGAGGATACTGAATTGCATCGCACCGTTGAATTCCCATCGGAAGGCGTAACTCTGCGCGGGTATTTTCATACGCATCCGGGCGGCTCGCGTCCGTCACCGGTGGTGATCATGGCCCACGGTTTCTCGGCAACCGTTCAGGGCATGGTTGCCGACCGCTATGCCAAAGTGTTCTTTGAGGCCGGCTTTGCCGTGCTGTTGTACGACCATCGCAACTTCGGCATCAGCGATGGCGAGCCGCGGCAGCAAATCAACCGTTGGGTTCAGGCAATGGGCTATCGGGACGCCATCGACTTTGTGGCCACGCTTCCGGAGATCGACGCCGCCCGCATTGCCCTTTGGGG
>RFJM01000342.1 GCA_003694905.1 Caldilineae bacterium | reverse complement strand
TGGCACCGCCGGGCTCTCTGCCCCGGGGCTTTCACGACGCGCTGTTAGCGGACCTGGCCCAGGATGAAGGGCGGATGGAAGAAGCCGCACAGCTTTACGCCAGCGCCCGAGTCATCGCTACCCGCATTGGCGATCCGGGCCTGACCGTGTTGGCACTGCTTGGGCTCAGCCGCTTGTATCGACGGATGGATAAGACCGAAGTGGCATGGGACTGGGCAGATGAGGCCCTGACTTGGGCCCGGCGGGTGGGTTATGTGCATCTGGAAGGGATGGCGTTGCTGGCTCGGGCTCGGGCCGCCTGGGCAGGAGGAGATTGGGAAGCCGCAGAAAAGGACCTGCGTCGCGCCATCACATTGATGACTCCGCTGCACTTCAAGTATCATTTGGCTCTGGCCTGGCTGCTACTGGCGGGCGTGCTGTTGCATTCAGGGCAGGAGGAAGATGATGCCTGGGCGGAAGCTGTAGATCGCATTCGCCGCGGGCGTTATCATTTTTTGCTGGAGCAGGAACGGGCCATCGTCTTGCCTTTGATCGCCCGGCAGATGTGCCACAAAGCGCCTGAGCACCGAACCGAGGCATGTGATGTGCTCCGGCGGCTGGCTGCAACTCCGCCGGCACCCCTTCGCATCCACACCCTTGGTCATTTCGATGTATGGCAGGGTCCGCGGCGCATTCCGGAGCGAGCATGGAGCAAACGCCGGGCAGGGGTGCTGTTCCGTTTGCTGCTCATTAGCCCGCAGCGCAGTCGCACCCAGGAGCAGATCGTCGAGGCGCTGTGGCCTGGTAAAGACATGGCCGCGGCTCAACCCTTGCTGCATCAGAGCACCTCCGCCTTGCGTCGGGCTCTGGAGCCCGACCTGCCGCGCCAGTTTCCCTCCCGCTACTTGCTGGTGCAGGACGAATGCATCACGCTGCGATTGCCTCCGGGCACTTGGGTAGAGCACGAGGTCTTCATCGACCTGGTGCAGCGTGGTGCTTTCGAGGAGGCGCTGGCGTTGTATCAGGGCGAGCTTTTTTCGCAATATCCCTATGCCGATTGGGCGATTTGGGAACAGGAACGCTTGGGCCAGTATTATCTGCGGGCGCTGTTGGGCGCGTCGGAGCAAGCGTTGGCCGCAAATCAACCTGAAAGGGCGCTGCAATGGGCGCGGGCCGCACTTGAGCAGGAGCCCTGGCAGGAGCAGGCCGTGCGACTGGGCATGGAGGCGTGTCTGGTGCTGGGAGATCGTGCCGGCGCTCTGCGAATGTATAAAGACCTGGAGGAGCGACTGCGGGCGGAGTTGGGTATCGGGCCGGGAAAGCAGCTAAGCGAGTATTATCGACAGATCGTCGAAGGTTGAAAACATACGTTTCCCACGGAAGTGTGAGGTTCCCTTTGGCCTCACGCAGCTCATGCTTCCCACTCGGGTGACCCAAAATGACATAACTCAAGCCGCAGTGGACGCATCCATGTTCAATCTCCCGCACGCCCACAACCCCGGGGCCTGCGCGTCAGTCATCTGTCAGGGTGATATGGGAGGATGGACATGGAAGGACCTTTCCGACGCCGCCTCACTTCACTCCTCCACACATCTGGCCGATGACAGGCATGAGAACTGTCACCACCGTCATCCTGCGTTTTCTGACTCAGGACAACGATCAGGACTTGCGCGGCTCTTTGCAAACTCTGGATGACTCGCAGCCTCGATTATTCAACAGCGATCGGGAATTGTTGGCGCTGCTGCGGCAGGCGATCTCCGCATCGACGGGCGTTTCGCAAACCGCGCCTCAGAAGAACAAAGATGGCCCTCGCAACCGAACGTAAAGCCGCAAAGGCGCCGACAGAATAGAGGAAGCTCGTGGAGGAAGACCCTCTACGTTCGCTCCTTTTGCCGTTCATGTTTCTTGCGAAAGCTGTTTCTCGATAGTGGCAAAGATGAGACGCTGGCGCATCTCTAACCGGTCTTGCTCGACTTGTCGCGGGGCCAGCTTCGTAACGGACTTTTTCTCAGGCGATGCAGTTGTCAGAAGCCTGGAACGCGCATCATCGCGGCAAAGCTCAAGTGGAGATGCGAAGCTGTGTCAGTCAAGTGTCAGCCGAGGATGCAACAATGAATCAGCGAAGCCGTTTGTTCTTCTGGAGGTTGACTATGAATCCCCGTCCATCCTTTTCCCGTGCCAGCATGCTGATCGTGGTGGCGTTTCTCCTCGCTGCTCTTCTGGCGCCAGCCGCTTCGGCGACCTCGACCTTCAGCGCCACCCTCACCCGCAAACTGGACCCGGTCGTCCTCTCTGGCGCGCAGATTCCTGAGTGGGCCGGTGTTTCCCTCCAGCAGCTCTTCCTCTACGCATACGACGCGGGCAGCGGCTGGCGCCAGATTCCCTGGCAGTTCGACGAAAAGCAGGACGGCGTCTTTGTAGCAGGCGGGAATGGCAAGTTGGACGCGGATGACGAGCTGGCGTTCATGGCCCGTGATTGCGGTGATCAGGCCTCGGCTTCACAGTGGCTCGCGGACGCGGATGCCCGTAACCACTCGCGGTACGAAATCGCCATCACCGACCCGTTGCACCCCGGCGAGCGATGCTGGGCCTACCTCTATCGCTCCGCCACCCTCACCAACACACCGCACCATGACTACGTTGGCTACCGCGGATACACCGTGGTGGGCGACAACTATGAGCTGACCTTGCAAGAAGCGAACCTCATCGCCGAGAGCTTGAGATTGTTCGGCAGCTCCACCGACGTGCTGGACCGCACCAAGGTGCGCGCTCGCTCGGGAGCCTTCACCCTCACAGAAGCGGAGCTCGCCCCTACCGACCCCCGCACCGACTGGTACCCGATCCGCGATGGCAATGTGCGCACCATCATTTATTTCGTAGCCTACGATGAAACATCCCAAACCTATATCCTGTTGACGCTCCTTGGTTATGCTTCCATGTTTTGCGAACATGTGACGTATGACCTGAGCAGCCTGGCGCCGACTCTGGATGAATTCCGCTATTCGGCCGATCTCACCCCGGCCATGGCGGGTGGGACCTACTTCGATGCCAATACACCGGCCGGTGTCGACGTGGATGGAAAGGCCGACCGTGTGTCCGCCACGCCATTCAGCCCCTGGAATCAGGTCAGTCATCCCGCCCTGGGGTCCATTGTGCAGGTTATCGATCCCACGTCCCTGGGAGGAGCGCCTCAGACCTACTACAAAGATGATGCCAGCTACGATAGCCACGACACAGGCGATCACCAATCGTACGCGGATCCCGGCCTGCTGGTGAAGAACGGTAGCGGCAACTTGGTCTTCGACGTGTGGTACTACGTGCTGCCCGCGGGCCAGGGCAACGTGGGCGCCGACTATGCTGCCACGGCCATGCACCCTCTCCAGACACAGGCCACGGCCCAGGAACGTGTAGAGAGCACTGCTACGCCTATACCAACCTCCTCCACCCCCTCCGCGACACCGCCCGCCACATCCACGCCCACTCCGACCCCGACTTCAACGCCCACGGCCACGGCGACTGCCACCCTTGAACGTATCCACCTGAACCTGCCCCTTGTCTTGCGCTGACGGTCTGGAATCTAGCTTGAGACAGGAGGGGATCTCCTTGGCCGCTAGAGCGTCGTAACGCTCAGGTGCATCCTCGCCTTTCTCGTCGAGCGGCCGCACATCGTGGCTGCTTCCCTTTCAATGTCTCGACGAGGCGCCGAGACGATGCAAGGCCGCAGAGTAGAGCAACGCCCGTGGTCTGCGCGTCGTAACCATTCCGGAGAGTGCTATGAAGTCCGACGTGGGTGCAGCCTAGCGGGACGAGAAGGGCACCCGCGGCGAATAGCGAGGACGTCTCAGCCTCTGACCGCGCAGTCAATAGACCCGGATAGACTGTACTGAGGCTGCTGTACGAAACCACCACCGTGGTAAAGGTGGGTGTTGAGTTGTCCAAGAGGGTGTATGCCAGCTCTGCCTCCTACAGCGTCCCTGCAACTCGTGCCAACCGGAAATACTCAAGAGCCAGAAACGCGAGCGGTGAGCAGGTTATGCGGCGTATGCAGCTCCAGAAGATGAGAGACACTCGACCCATAAGTTGCACTTGATGAGCCCCACGTACGATGGTGCGCATGGCATCGATAGTTAGCGTTTTTCCCGGTCTGTCTGTAAGGTAGAGCCCGAATGCGGCGAAGGACAATGGTGGGCGGCGGCGAAGG
>RFJM01000341.1 GCA_003694905.1 Caldilineae bacterium | reverse complement strand
GGTACACCCACCCCTGCCCGCGGGGCCAAGGCCACCACGTGCAGAGCTCCGCCCCGCGCGCCGCTCACTCAACCTCTCCCAACGCACGGGCCTCACGGGGGGTGCGGGGGAGCGCCCCGCATCCGCAGCCCCGGCCGCCCCAAAATTGAAATGCACCCGGCGCGAAGGGCCACAACAGACAACGCGGCGCAGCCAGGGGCATGAGCCGGACCAGGCGCCGGCCGTCCGGTTGAGTTCGGTCCCGGTGTACCCGCTCTTCTCGCCTCGTCAGGTGAGATAAAAAACGCTGCCTTCCACCGGCCGGGGGGACCGGGGAAGGCAGGTCCGTGGAGGAAATCAGGAAGTGATCGGAGGTTGTCAGGGGGTAAGCAACTGCCGGCGCTGGCGCACGAGCAGGAGGATTACGGCTACGACCAGGATGAGCAGAATGAGCACTGCACCGAGCAGGGACCATCGGCCAAACAAGGGCAATGTCCAGCCGGTATCGACCACAATGTCCTGTCCGCCCGGATTCTCGGCCAGGGGAGCAGCATTGGGGAGGAACTTGATCTGGAGGGGCTGCGGCGTGCCCGCCTCGGGATGGGAGAGGGACTGCAGCAACGCGACCTGCTCTTCGCCGTAGCCCAGCGCGGCAAGATCGAGGCGGCCGTCGGGCACATGGCAGGCCGTGCACGCGAGTGCGTGTTCGCCGTCGACGACACCGTGGCTGATCTGGAGGGGAACGGACAGGGTTTTGGCCTCCCATGCGCCGGTGTATTCCAGACCCGCATCCGCGGCACCCGCGGCGATGGCCTTCTCGAGATCGCCGGTCTTGTAGAATACCCCCAGCTTAAGGGGCCAGGGCTTGCCGTTTTCGGGGTTCACGGGCACGGTACCTTGATAGATCTTGAAGGGCTGCAGGTATGCGCTTAGATCGCCGTACATTCCGGGCCAGGGCTTGCCGGGTCGCAGCGGATCCCCGTTGAACCAGCGATAGGAGGGAACGACTGTGTTAGGTGGTGCGACTTCGCTGGCGGGCCGGTAGAGCTCGGTGATGGGATCGTATTCAGGTGCAGCCGTCCAGTCGCGTTGCATCAGGCCGCCGGTAAAGGGTACGTGACAGGTGCGGCAGTCCAGACGCTCGTGCTTGTTGAGCAGGGCATTGGCGTGCGGTGCCGGGGTATGACAGGCGGCACAGGTCAGGCGTTCGTCGGGGCGGTCGCGGCTCCACAGGGTGGGCGCGAACCCGTAGATCTTGTGCTCGGGCGCGCGGTGACAATCGACACAGACCATCCCTCGCTCGGCATGTACGTCGCCGTAGGACTCGGGCGCGTGCCTGTCGGCCACCGGTGCGAAGTCGACTCCGCGCTTGAGCAGCTCGCCACCCCCCGCATTAAGATGGCAACGCAGGCAGGCTTCGTCGGTGGGCCTGGCTGCGGTGCGCGCCGCGGCCAGACTTCGGTCGCCGGGAATGACCCAGTTGCCTTCCTCATCCTGCTGAGGATAGCGCGCCGTCATGTCGTAGACTTCGGCATGGCAGATGAGGCAGTCTACGCGTTCGCGCGCCTCGGGTGTCTCGGCTGCGGGTGTACCGGGGAGGATGCCACCGCCGATGTGACAGCGAGCGCAGCCTCCGGGGATCTGCATGTCAGGATTGAGGATACCCAGCCAGTTGATACGGGCGATGGTGGCGGGAATGGGGCTATAGTGGTCCATCTTTTCGGCCCAGGTGTAGTGTACCGAATGCATGACCTGGTCCACCTGGCCCAGATGGCACTTCTCGCAGGTTTGCGGTCCTTCGTATTCCTGGATGTACTGATGGGCAGGAGGGGGATCGGCTGCTGCCAGACCGGGCAGCAGGGCCAGCAAGCAGCAGGCCAAGATGAGGGAGGACAAGGTTGTTCGTTTCATCGCCGCGCCACCTCCTCGGCTACCGCGTGGCAGTCCAGGCATATGTCATTGGTTCGTTCCGCGTGTTCGATGGGTGCCGGCGCGATGTAGCCATAGACGTTGTGACAGCTGAGACAGTCGCCGCGTGCATCATCGACAGGATGGGAACTGATGGCCGGTGGCTCGGGTGTGCGCTCGACCTGCAGCCGTTCCGGCACACCTGCCTCTGCCAGACGTACAGGGATCGGGGTTGCCGTGGGCAGCTTGGGTAGCCTGTCCGGGATGTAGACGTTGACGTTTTCTTGGGGGGGCAGCGTGGTGATCGCCGTCTGTTCGATGGTGAAGAAGTAGTAGGTAAAGAGCAGAGCAAAGGCTGCCAGCACGCCGGCGACGGGCAGGTAGAGACGAGAGCGCCGCCAGCGCTCATGCGGCGGCGGCAGGGGCCGTTCCGCGCCTTGCAGCCTGCGCTTCAATTCCGCGGCGTGCTCTTCTTCCATCTCATGGTAGCTCAACCGGCCCGTGAACATGCTGCGATTGAAGTACTTGAGATGCACATGGTACACGTGCCAGGTGAGGATTGAGAGGACGGCGAGGATCGCCTCGAAGCCATGAGCGGCTTTGGCGGCGGGGATGAATTCGCCGGGCAAGATGCGAGTCGTGGCGATGGGGTTCCACAGCATATAGCCTGTCAAACCCATGATGAGGGTGCCCCATACGACGGCCCAGTACTCGATTTTCTCGGCGAAGTTGTAGCGGTCCATGGCCGGCTTGGTCGGGCTGAGACCCAGGTTGTAGGCGACCATGTGGATGCCGTCTCGTACATCCTGGAGTCCCGGCAGCATGCTCAGGGGCCGGCGCAGAACGTAGATCTTGTAGAAGACGTACAGGACGTGGAAGATGGAGAGGATGATGAGGAGGACGGCCGCGGTGTGGTGTACGCTACGGGTTCCTTCAATACCGCCGAAGCCGCGAATGAGGGTTTTGGAAATCGACCAGGTGGCGAATTTCTGCGGCAGACCTGTGATCGCCAGCAGGGTAAACGAAAGAAGGAGGAGGAAATGCTCGATGCGTTCCAGGATACCGAAACGCTCAAAGGTCCTTGTCTGCTCGGTCATGGCTCTTTCCTTTCCTTTTGCTGCTGTCGCTGGCGTCGTGCCCGCCGCCATTCTCGACGCTGCCGGGCCCGGTCCAGCCAGGTGCGCCCGGCATCCAGACCGATGTAGGCCACGAACAAGCCGATGGTCAGGGGGATGAGGATTTTGTAAAACCAGGATACCGCCGTTACCAGGGGGAAGTGTTCCCACGAGGGGCGATAGTGGCTCATCCAGCTGTCCGAAAAAGAGGGCTCGGCATCGGGGTGACAACGCTGGCAGGTACGCGTCAGGTTGGCCTTCATGACGGTGGAGTTCTCGTCGTCGGCCGGCAGGATGCGATGCGCGCTATGACAATCGCTACAAACAGCTTTGTTGGTGTATTCGTTGGGCGCCAGGCTCTCGAAGATCTCCACAGTCGTGCCGTGGAAGTCGGCGACGTAAGTATCGAAGACGTCGGTGGAGATGTCATAGCGGCTCATCAGCTCCGCGTCTGCGTGGCATTGGCCGCACAGCTCGGGGGATTTGAGGCGGAACTCGGCCGAGCGCGGGTCTTCGATCTGGTGGGCAGGGTGGCAGGTACTGCAGGCAGGCACATCGGCATTGCCCTCGGCCAGGCGCTGTCCGTGGATGGATTCCCGGTACTCGTCGGCGATGACGCTGTGGCAGCGGCCACAGGCTTCCACCTGCTGGCGGCGGTCAACTCCCGGGTGCTCCGCATTAGCCCAGCTCACGTCATGGGAGCCGTGGCAGTCCACGCATGTGGCAGCCTCGATGCGTCCGGCTGCGAGGTGTCGGCTGTGCATACTGTCCTGCTGTTCCACAGCCTGATCTTCGTGGCAGTTGCCGCAGACGAGACTCATCTGCACCTGCCAGGAGCGGAAGTCGGGCTGCGCAAAGGGAGGATGAGGGTAGCCGGTCGTATTGTTGTGGCAGTCGACGCAATGTACCGGCTCTTCCGCCTCGGTCCCATGGGCAGACTTGACAAGCACCTGAGGGTCTACGGTCAGGGGCAGCACCTCGTTGGAGGGCAGCACCATAGTCAGGTCGGGAGTGCTGTGACAGACCATGCACTGCTGGTCGTCATCTGCACCCTCCTGGGCCAAGGCGCGGTCGGGCCGCAGGATGAGCACAAGGCAGAGCAACAGACCGGCGACGACCATGGTCCGACCGGACGCGGCACCCCACCATCTTCCCGACCGAAGGGAGAAGCTGGTTATTGGCGACGCCATCATGGTCCCTCCTCACGCTCTGCTGGAGCCGGGTAGTCCGGCAGATACTGGGGCACGCGGTCCCGCGGGACGATTACGCTGCGATTGGCCGCCCGCAGAATGGGGTCCACATCCGTTTCCAGGAGGAATAGATCTTCCTGGCCATGACAGGCGTTGCAGGTGACATTCTGCGGCGTCTGGGCGCGGATGTTATGCGGGGTGGTGTATTTCCAGGTGGGGACGGCATCGAAGTTCGGCAGCAGGTCTTCACCGTAGAAGCCGAATAGATCGGACGTGGCCGGTGCATGGCGCAGGAGCACCCACTGCCAGGGTCGTTCCTCGCTCTGCAGTGGATTCAGTCCGATCTTGAATGTCATTTGCGAGGGTTCGGTGGTGAAGTACTTCAGGCCTTTGTCATCGATGCCGGTGTGGCAGCCGAAGCAGCTCTTGTAGGCACCCACCGAGTGGCATACCTGGCAGGCGAGTTTGTCCAGATGCTCCTCATCGTGCTGCTCGATGCCGTCGCCGGGTCGTACATCCTCGTGGCAATCGACACAGGCAGGGCTGGGTTCGCCGGTATAGCGGTTGCCGTGGCCGGGGGCGTGGTAGTCCTGCGTGTCATGACAGGTGGTGCAGATCATGCCCTTCTTTTCCCAGTGCACATCGCCGGGGATGCCTTCGTGATTGCCGCGGTAGTCATCGGCGATGCGGGCGCTGTGGCAACCGCCACACGTCAACCACACCGAGCCCATGCGTTTGACCTTGTGACCCGTGAGCAACCCACCTCCGAGCCCTGCCGGACGGCTGATGTGGCAGTCACCGCAGTCGGCATGGCAAGAGGTGCAGTGATTGCCATAGGCCTGTGTCAGAGTGGGGTCGGTGAAGTCGGCTCCCCTCTGTTTGAGCACGTCCTGATAGCCGTTGAGCAGGCGATGGACGTTCGCCTGGGCGGCCAGGGCGTAGTCCTTGTGGCATCCACCACAGGCCTGTTGGGGATTGGCTCCCGCTTTGGCGACCATGCCTTCATGGGCCCGGCTCTTGTCATCGGTCTCCGGGGTTCCGCCGTGGCATTCGATGCAACCGATTTGAGCATGTACGTCCTGCTCGAGGAACTTCGCGCGGTCCACCAGGACCTTTTCCCATGCCTCCAACGGAGGCAACTCGCCCGCTCACCCTTCACCTTCTGCTTCCTCCGATTTGACTTGCTCGGGCTCTTCTGCCAGCTCCATGAGTTTCTCTTTATCGGTGTGGCAGGCGATGCAGTTATCGGAGGAGGGCGTGTCGGCTACGGGCGCTGCGGTGGTTCCCAGTTGCTCCTGAGAATCGGGGTCGACGACGGCAGCGATGGCGAAGGCC
>RFJM01000340.1 GCA_003694905.1 Caldilineae bacterium | reverse complement strand
GGGGTGGGGAGTGGGGTGGGGGTGAAGGTCGGTGGCAAAGTAGTGGCGGTCTCTTGCACGACGATCATGGGTGTTTCGGCCGACTGGCCCTCGGGCGGCAGGGCAACGGTGGGGGGCGCAGCGCCGGAGCCGGGCTGCTCCAGCAGCAAGGGAAGGCCGAACCGTACCAGCAGATAGCCCAGCACCACGACCGGAACAAGCGCCAGGATGAAGGTCAACACCTGGCGCAGCCAGCGGGGTCGCGGCCCAAAGCCCTCGTACATGTCCAGTTCGATGGGGCGATAGTCGCTCGTATCAGGTCGGCGCGGCTCCACCGCGATCTCGGCTTCGACCGGGCTGTTCAGGGGCGTCGTCTTCAGCTGTGCAAGGAGCTCATCCGGGTCAAGACCCAGGAAGCGAGCATAGCGCCGGATGAAACCGCGGGCTACCACCTCGTTGGGCAGTGCATCCCAGTCTCCGGATTCGAGGGCATGGAGAAACCGCTGTCGGATGCGGATCTGTTCCTCGACGTCGGCGAGTGAAAGTTCTCGGGCCTCACGGGTTTGGCGTAGTAGCTGACCGATATCTAACATAGAAGGGTGAGTACCTTGATGTTGGGAATGGCGTATACGACCACTGCGCAAGTGCAGGGGCCAAAACTGCGCTGCGCGCCGGAAGTCCCCTTCTCCGCAGCGCTACCGCAGCCGGGTGCGGTCATCGCCGGCAGATGAAGGGGAAGGCTGCAAACAGTCAGCGCCGTCCGATTATCAAAGCCCTGAGCGAAATTGTCAAGCATACCGACGCGCCGGACGGGAGGCGTGCGATGACGTTGCGCTGACGGCTTTCCAGGCCGGCAGCTTGCGGCAATGTATCGCGTTGGAGGTCGGCTCGGCGTCGTGCCCTCTCACCCCGGGGTGTGTTTTAAGTTGGGGGCCGCGGATGCGGGGGCGCTCCCCCTATAAGGTCCGTTCATAGCGAGCCGCAGGCGAAGCAACCTCCACCCCCCAAATGGAGATTGCTTCGTCGCTTCGCTCCTCGCAATGACAGGTTGTGACCCTGGCGCCGTGGGCAGGGGTGGGTGCACCCTTCTCCTATAGCCACCTTGACCGCCAGGACGGTGCCCACCTGGGTGGCGAATCTCGGTACAGGACCTGGCCGCGTTGGGTGGGAACTGTGACGCCCCCAAAGTCGGCTACGGAGCACCCGCGATTGAGCCATCCATAGCAGCGGATGGTCCCGCCAACCCGGTGAACCGCCCGTGGATGCTCCACGACCCAGGTTTCGTCCCGAGCCGTCGACGCGGCGCCAAGGGGAGACACGGCGCCGCCGTATCCTACAAGGGGGGTCCGGGGAAGCATGGTGTAGTCCCCGCGGGGCGGCCGGGGGGCAGCGCCCCCGGAAAAAGAGGCGGCCCGACCCGACCAGACGACTAACGAGCGTTTCAGCTTGCCAAGCCGTGCCGCGTGGGCCGGCATCCGGACAGGCTGGAAAGCCTATCCCACATGCAGCCCTGCCCGAGAAGCTGAAACCGCGGCGGCTCGGTCTGGTAGGCCGGGGCCGCGGATGCGGGGCCGCTCCCCCGCACCCCCCTTGCAGGGGGGAGCCTTACCAGCCTGGCCCACCGGCTGCCCCTATTTTTGAAACGCACCCCTCACCTCGCGCCATCTTCACGTCTCTGCGCCCGATGCGTTAAAATAGACATCTCCGACCGCCGCCTCGCTCCCGGAACTCAAGACATATCATGCGCGTTGGCATCATTGCCGGTACCGACATCTACGACATCCCCGGCATCCAGCTGGAAGCGAAGACCGTGGAAACCTCCTACGGCCCGGCCCTGCTCCATGTGGGGCAGGGAGAGGCCGAAAACCTGGTCTTCCTGATGCGTCACGGCCCGCGGCACACGGTCCCGCCTCATCATATCAATTACCGCGCCAATCTCAAGGCCATGCACAAGCTGGGGGTCAGAGCCATCGTGGCCGCCTACGCAGTGGGTTCCATTCACCGCGCTCTGCCGCCGCTTAGTGTCGCGGTGCTGGACGACTTTCTGGACTTCACCTCGGACCGGCCGCGCAGCTTCTACGAAGGGGGCGCGTCGGGCCTGGCCCACACGATCATGAGCCCGCCCTATTGCCCCACCCTGCGCGAAAGGCTCCTGGCCTGCGCGCCCTCGTGCGGATTGACACCGGCTCCTCACGCAACCTATGTCTGCACCAACGGCCCTCGCTTCGAGACACCGGGCGAAATTCGCATGTTTCGGCAACTCGGCGGCGACGTCGTCGGGATGACCGGCGCCCAGGAGGCGACCCTGGCCCGCGAGCTGGGTATCCACTTTGCCGGCGTGGCTTTCTCGGTCAACTGGGCTGCGGGCATCGAAGAGACCATCAACATCGTCCAGGACGGCATCGCCGATCTGCGCAGCCGACTGTTGAGCCTGTTTCTCAAGACCTTGTCCGAACTCGATGGCTTTTCTTGCCATTGCGAAGATGCCGTGCTCTTCACCCACTATCCTCGCGACGAGGATGGGCATGATAGAAACTGAACCGCCGCAAACCCGGCGCGCGAACACCTAACGTCCACCCCTTCTCCTCTGCATCCATCGAGAAACAGGAGCGATCATGAAATCCTGGTCACCAGACTACGGCCTGGGCACTCTCGTCAATCACTATGACGAGGGTGACAACCCGCTAAATGCCCATATCACACCCATCTATCAGACCTCCACCTTCGCCTTTCCCGATGCCGAAACGGCCGGCCGCGTCTTCGCGGGCAAGGAATTCGGCTATACCTACACGCGCAACTACGCGCCCAACGCCGATCAGCTGGCTCGGAAATACGCCTTGCTGGAAGCCCTGGACCTGCTCCGGCAGCATCCAGATAGGGAACCGGGTGCAGTCGTGGCAGCGCGCGCGGTTTCCGCCGGGATGGCCGCGATCTCTTCGGCTATTCTGGGGAGGGTACGCGCCGGCGAGACCATCATCACCCAACGCCAGCTATACGGCAACGCCTTCCGCTTCATGAATGAGCTGGCACCCAGGTTGGGCATCGAGGTCGTCTGGCTAGACGATGTCAGTCCGGCAGCCTGGGAAGAAGCTTTCGACCGCAATCCCAGGGCCACGCTGGCCTACGTGGAGACGCCGGCCAATCCCACCATGCTCATCGTAGACCTCCAGGGTGTGGCCCAAGTAGCCCACGCGCACGACGCCTGGGTTATGGTCGACAATACCTTTGCCACCCCCTACCATCAGCGGCCTCTCACCTGGGGCTGCGACGTCGTCATCCACTCCACAACCAAGTACCTGAGTGGGCACGGCCTCATCATCGGCGGTGCCATCATCAGCACGCATCTGGACTATATGAGCTACAGCGGGCAGGGCGTGGGCCTGACCGCGAAGATGTTCGGCGCTTCGCCCAGTCCCTTCGATGCCTGGTTGGCCAACATCGGCCTCAAGACCTTCGAACTGCGCATGCAGCGACATGCCGAGAACGGCATGGCCATCGCCCGCTGGTTGGCCGAGCATCCCAAGGTCGAGCGAGTGTACTACCCCGGCCTGCCTTCACACCCAGGCTACGAGATCGCCTGCAAGCAGATGGTCAACGGTTTCGGCGGTATGATCTCCTTCGAGGTGAAGGGCGGGTACGACGCGGGCGTGACGGTGATGAACCATGTGCAACTGGCAACGCTGGCGGTGAGCCTGGGCAACGTCGATACGCTGATCGAGCATCCGGCGAGCATGACCCACTCGGCCGTGCCGCGAGCCGAACGCGAGCTGGCAGGCATTTCCGACGGACTGGTGCGCCTGTCGGTAGGTATCGAAAACGTAGAGGATCTAATTGCCGACCTGGACCAGGCCCTGGCACGGGTTAAGGTGTGAGAGCCGGGGGCTTTGAGGCCGAATGCCGGCCGTGGCTGTCGTCGGGCAAACCATGCCTCGACTCCCGTTCGACAGGGATGAGCCCCAGGCGCGCTCGCGTCCATATGGGGCCTGTCCCAAGCGCCGGGGCCGTCAGCGGATTACGGAGTCGCCGCGCGGGATAGCACAAGAGCTCCGGGCCGAATCCGCGCTTCGGCGTGTTGCCCCCTCCTTCACCATCGCTTTCAGAAAAGATTCTCACGTTGTGGGACACACCCGTGCATGTGGCAAACTTTATCCAGCACCCGCTCACTGGTACAATGGGGTCAACCAATTTCGACACATCCGACATGACCTACCCTCCATCCTCTCCTCCCCCGGCCGAGCCCCCACCTTACACTACGCGCCTGGTGACGGCGCGTCTGCCCGAGCGGGGCGCTCGAGTCAGCTACACCCTGCTGGTGCTCACCGTGCTGGTGTTCGTGGCCCAGATGTCGAGTCAGACCCTGCTGGGCCAGGACATCCCGGCGCTGCTGGGCATGAAGATCAACCGGCTGATCGATGCAGGGCAGATGTGGCGCCTGATCACGCCTGTCCTGTTGCACGGTTCCCTGATCCATCTGGGTTTCAACATGTACGCGCTGTACGTACTTGGGCCGGGGCTGGAGCGCATCTACGGGCCATGGCGTTTCTTGGCTCTCTATCTGCTGGGCGCGTTCGGGGGAAACGTCCTCTCCTATGTGCTCACACCGGGACCCTCGTTGGGGTCTTCCACTGCCATCTTCGGCCTATTGGCGGCGCAAGGTGCGTTCCTCTACCAGCACCGGGGGCTTTTCGGCGCGCGCTCGCGGGCTGCGCTTATGAACATCGTCATGGTCGCAGTCATCAATTTCATCATCGGCCTCAGTC
Source organism: Caldilineae bacterium (assembly GCA_003694905.1). GTDB lineage: Bacteria > Chloroflexota > Anaerolineae > J102 > J102 > J102. The sequence continues at coordinate 8,415 of RFJM01000340.1, read as the reverse complement.
CGGGCATCGATAACTGGGGCCATCTGGGCGGTTTCGTGGCCGGTGGGCTTTTCGCGTATCTGGGCGGCCCCCAACTGGCGCTCACCTACGTCATGCTGACGCCCAGACTACAAGACGTGCGTCCTCCCGCGCGCTCGCTGCAGGCCGCGGCCATCGTCGTTCTGCTCTTTTCCCTACTGGCCTGGATAGGCGGGGCCTGAGCGTCCGGTGCGAAGAAGCCGAAGAAGCCGTTCGGGCCGGTACAATCGCAGGCGGATGATCAGCCACAGCGCGGCCAGCGCGCCGCCCAGTTCCCATCCCCAGAGCTCGCGTCTCCGGGTGAAGGCATACCAGTAAGCTTTGCCGATATCCTTTTGCTCGCTCCCTCTTTTGCGCCAGACCGTGAAGCGCCAGCCCTTGAAAGGCCAGTAGAAAGTTTCGGGGAAGAACCACATGCGGTCCAACAGGATATGGCCCACGAAGGCCAGGGCGTACGGCAAGAGCCGCTTTCGCTCTCGGGCCCAGAACAACAGACCGATTTGGAACAACAACGTGTGGGCAAACAGCACCGCCGATTTGAAACGCCGGTAAAAGTAAAGTGCTGCCAGGGGTTTATCGATGAGGTCGGGACCCATCGCCGCCAGCGCCAGCCAGCGCAGATCCAGGTCCGGCACTCCGGGCCAGCGGTCCCTGGCCCATTGGTAGGCGGCAAGGGTGTAGGCAATGTGGCTTTGAGGAAGCATGACGCGTTGGAGGGAGGATCGTGCGGGGTCAGAGAAACGCGAGGAAACAGTTCCTAGAACGACATCCATTGTATCCTTCCACCCCGGTCCAACAGCAAATCCGTCCCGTATCCACGCGCATTGCGCTTCAATCGGATGGCGGCGAGCCGATGGCGAGCAACCTGCTTATACCCGCCTACTGTTGTACATCCACCGTGTGTTTGGCAACCGAGGAAGGCACACCGGTCACGGCCAGGGGCATCCCTTTGCTGCGACGTCGTTCCAGCTCTCGCAGTTGCATGCGCACGCGCCGGCCGTTGTCGGGCAATGAAGCCGACAACCGGGCTGCCTGTCGCAGTAAGGATTCTGCCTCCTCGAAACGTTGCTGTTGCAGGAGCAACGAGCCAAGCGCGGCCGCGGCGATGGGGTCGCCGGGATGCAGCTCGAGCTTGCGGCGCAGACGATGCTCGCGTATCCGGTCCCGTTCCGTGACGGCCAGCAAGACACCCATATCGAATACGATATCCGTGAGGGAGTTTGCTGTGTAATGCTCCGCGCGGTGCCGGACGACACAGCGTGTCCGCGGCACGATCATGTCCAGCTCGCGGATCTGCCGGAACTGCAGCTCGGCCCGCGCCTCCGGTGGCGGTGCCGGTAGCTGGATGCTGATGCCCCCGTCGAGAACGATGTTCAGAAACACTTCGTGATCCTCCTCTTCCGGCTCCAAGATGGCCGCGTCGCCGTCCTTGCCTTTGGCTCCTTCGGCCTGCGCTCTTTCCTCCTCCGGCCAGACAGTTCTGAGGGTATGCAACAATATCGGTTGCTCGCCGAGATTCTCCACCACCATCTGCCCGTTGTCGATCCCGGCCGAGAGCACATCCGCCGCGCGCACACCTTCCTGGCCGATGGTGAGGGAGTGCTTTAGCGGAAACTGCACATCCAGGATCTCCAGGAAGTCCGGCGAGTAGTTCTTCAGGACCCCCACGTGTTCGTGGACTTCGCCGTGTTCCGCCATCTCCACTACCACCCGTCGGCCGATGAAGCGCTCCAGTAGGGGATCGTAGTTGGCACCGACACTACCGATGACATCCTTGCCCACGCGCTTGAGATAGGTCTCTCCCGTATCCGAGATGTAGCGCCCTGCCGGTTTTTTGGCCCGACCGATCAGCAGCCCGAAGACCTCGTTGAACGAATCCGCCGCCGTGCTGATGAAATTGCGGGTGTCCCGCACCAGGCGCCTGACCGGACCCGGATGAAAGGCATCCTCGCAGGCTTTGGCGCGTCGCTGCCGATTCTCTTCACTCAGTTCGTCGGCGTAGCGGTAGATGGCCTGGATCTTCTCGTACTCGTTGGCATAGAGTACATAGCTAGACTCCACGTGGTCGTCATCCTGGACCGCCTGACGATAACGGAGTTCCAGCCCGGTAGGCAGCACATCCAGTACACCCCAGATCAGGCGTCCATCGTCCATCTCCATAGTGACATGAAAGCCCTCGAAGGCTGCCAGACACTCGTCTCGCTTGCGCGAACGCAGCCATGCGCCCACCAAGGTGGCGAAGAAGACCAGGCCCACGGTAACGATAAAGGACCAGTCGACAATCATAGGTGAGTATCCTCTCTGAGGGTGCGGCAGCTTATCTGCAGCAGAACAGGAAGCCGCGTGCGGTGATAGGAGAAGGTGCAACGGTAACAGAAAAACGAGACCAGCACAAATGGCCTCATGAGGAGGGGTGTGTTTCAGTTGGGGGGCAGCTGGCGGGCGGCGCCTCCGGAAACGTCGCGGCCACACCCAGCCGGACAGCCCCCACCGCTTCGACTTGCCAAGCCGTGCTGCGTGGGCCGGCATCCGGACAGGCTGGAAAGCCTGTCCCACATGCAGCTTTGCGCGAGACGCTGAAACCTCGGCCGCCTGTCTCGGCGGCCGACGCCGCAGATGCGGGGGCGCCCCCCGCACACCCTTTGCAGGGGGGCCCCTTACCAGCCTGGCGCACCGGCTGCCCCTATTTTGAAACGCACCCCAACGACACCCTGGAATTGACAAGGTTTCTTAATGCATGGTAAGCTTGGCGGACATTGCCCGAGAAGGTTGCTCCGGCGTTCCTTCCGGGTAGGCAGCCGTACTCTGGTGGCCGTGTACGGGCTGCCTGTTGTGCCATTGCTTGCTGGCCTGCCCACGGGTGTTGCGGACGCCCGGGGAAGGCATCAGGTCAGCCAGGCTCGTGTGGCTTCTCGCCATTCTACTTCTCCCTTAGACGGAGAGCTGAGGATTGCGCCTTTACGAGCATCAGGCCAAGGCGATTCTTTCGTCACACCATATCCCCGTACCACCAGGGCGCGTGGTCGAGACAGCCGAAGGAGCCGAGCGAGCCTGGCTCGACCTGGGAGGCGAGGTGATGATCAAAGCCCAGGTATTGAGTGGGGGGCGCGGCAAGGCGGGCGCGGTGCGGCGCGTCAGCACGGCCCAGGAGGCGCGCGGGGTGGCAGCCGAGTTGCTGGGCATATCGGTGGCCGGGCTGCCGGTACGCAAGCTGCTGGTTGAAGCCGCCGTCTCCATCGCCCAGGAATGCTATGTAGCCATCCTCACCGACGCTACCCAGGCCGCGCCCCTTGTCATGTTGAGTTCGGCGGGGGGTATTGAAATCGAGTCCCTGGCGCGAGAGCACCCCGGCAGTCTGGTGCGCATGACCATCGACGTGCTGGATGGTCTCCGCCCCTATCATAGTCGCTGGCTGTTGAGCCGCGCACAGTTTCCGCCCGCAGCGCGCGAGGACATGGTCACGCTGTTGGCCACTCTCTATCGGATCTACTGCGAGTATGACGCCCGGCTGCTGGAGATCAATCCCCTGGCCATAACAGAACAGGGCGAACTGGTGGCGCTGGACGCCCGGATGATCGTAGACGACAACGCCCTCGCCAGGCAGCCGCGGCTGCGCGAGTGGCGGGAACTGAATCCGGCCGAACGAGAGGCCGAACGAGCCCGCATCAACTACGTGTCCCTGCCAGACGCACCTGCCGACGAGGGGCGCCCCCGTATCGGTATCATCGGCACCGGCGCCGGCATGGCAATGGCCAACATGGACCAGGTAGCCTATTTTGGCGGACAACCGGCCAACTTCATGGATGTGGGGCCGGGAATGATGACGGGCGGCGCCCGCACAGCTATGGAGATCTTGCTGCGGCGCAATGACCTCGATGCGATCCTGGTCAGCGGCTACTCTGCGGGCCCTCTCGAGATCATGGCTCGCGATGTAGTGGAGGCGCTGGCCGCCCATCCAGAAAAACGCTTGCCCGTGGTCGTACGTCTGCAGGGCCACCATGATGTAGAGGCTCGCGCCGTGCTGGAAAACTGTACCGATGCCCGTCTGCACCTGGCCGATGATTTCGACGAGGCGGCGCGGCGGGTAGTGGCGTTGGCCGGACAGCAGGAGGTGCCCACTTGAGTATCCTGGCGGACCATAGGACCCGTTTTGTGCTGCAGGGCATCACCGGACGTTTCGGGCGACACTACGGGCCGCTCATGCGTGCATACGGTACGCAGATCGTGGCCGGGGTCACACCGGGCCGTGGCGGCGAGTCGGTGGAAGGGGTGCCGGTCTTCGATACGGTCGCCGAAGCGGTGGCGGTCCGGCAGGCAGAGGCGAGCATCGTACTGGTACCGGGTCTGGCAGCGCGTGATGCCATTCTGGAAGCGGCCGAGGCGGGTCTACGCCTGATAGTGGCGTTGATGGACGGCGTACCGATCCAGGACATGCTATGGGTCAAACGCCGCCTGCGCGAGCGGGACGTGGTGCTCATCGGCCCCAACTCTCCGGGATTGATCACGCCGGGCCAATGTCTGGCCGGCTTCATCCCGCCTCACTCTTGTATGCCCGGGCCGGTCGGCATTGTCTCACGCAGCGGCACCCTCACCTATCAAACCGCCCATCTGCTCAAACAGACTGGCATCGGCCAGAGTACGGCCGTAGGCATCGGGGGCGATCCCGTCGTGGGTAGCACATTGGTCGATGTGCTCACATCCTTCGAAACAGATCCCGACACCAAGGCTGTTGTGCTGTTGGGCGAAGTGGGCGGGACCATGGAGGAGGATGTGGCCGCCTTTGTGCGGGAAGGAGGCTTCAGCAAACCCCTTGTCGCCTTCATTGCCGGACGGCTGGCGCCACCCGACCGCCCCATGGGCCATGCGGGTGCAATTGTGATGGGACGGGGAGAGACATATGAGGCCAAGGTCGAGGCTCTCCGGCAGGCCGGAGTGGCAGTGGCCGACTTGCTCACCCAGATTCCGACAATGATTGCCCAGAGGTTGATGACATGAGCCAGGTTCAGATCCGTCTGGAACGGATAACCATGCGCTTCCGACGGCGAGGCCAGGAACCATTCACAGCTTTGCAAGACGTATCCTTCGAAGTAGAAGCCGGGCGTTTCGTGTCTGTAGTCGGTCCGTCGGGATGTGGAAGGTCCACCACGCTTTCTATCATCGCCGGGCTGCTCACTCCCACATCGGGGGAAGTGTGGTTGGACGGGCAGCCGGTGTCGGGTGTGCAAACCAACGTCGGGTTCATGTTTCAGCGCGATGCCCTCTTCCCCTGGAAAACCGTGCTGGACAATGTCATGGCGGGGTTGATCTTTCGCAAGGTACCGCGGCAGAAAGCGCGAGACAAAGCTTTGGAGTGGATTCGTCGCGTCGGTTTGAGCGGATTTGAACATCACTACCCCTATCAGCTCTCCGGTGGCATGCGCAAGCGCGTAAGTCTGGCCCAAACCCTTGTCTATGGCCCCCAAACATTGCTAATGGACGAGCCCTTTAGCGCCCTGGATGTGCAGACACGAGACCTGATGGAGAACGAGTTGCTGGCCTTGTGGCAGGAACTGCGCAAGACAGTGCTCTTCATCACCCACGACCTGGAAGAAGCGATTGCTCTCTCCGACGAGGTGATAGTGATGACCGCGGCGCCGGGGCGGGTCAAGGCTCGTTACGCGATCGATCTACCTCGCCCGCGCAATGTCCTGGATATCCGCACCGATCTCCACTTCATGCAACTCTACGAGCAGATCTGGGCCGATCTGCGAGACGAAGTGATGGCCAGCCATAGTGGTATTCGCTCCACTTCCTAGGACTGTTCGGCACACTTGACGACGAGAAGGAGATACGATAGCCATGGAACAAAGATCTGTGAACACCAGGTTGGTATGGACCGTTCGTATCGTGCTGCTGGTAGGCTTTCTCGCCTTTTGGGAGGGCGGTGTACGGGCGGGCATCCTGGACCCCTTCTTCTACAGCAGCCCCGGCCAGATCCTCACCCGTCTGGCTCAGTGGACGCGTGATGGCAGCATCTTTCAGCACATCGGTATCACACTTTGGGAAATGATGCTGGGCTTCACCATTGGTACCCTGGTGGGTATGGTCCTGGGGTTCATCATGGCCCGCTCGGCCTACCTGGGTGCCATCTTCGAACCGGTGATGGCCTTGTTCAATGCCATTCCGCGTCTGGTATTGGCTCCCCTGTTTATCCTCTGGTTGGGTCTTGGTATCGGATCGAAAGTGGTAATGAGCCTGGCATTGGTGGTGTTTGTCGTTTTCTTCGCCACCTACACGGGAATCAGAGAGGTTGATCCGGCGCTCATTGCCAACGCTCGTATCCTCGGTGCAGGCTCCAACGACCTGACGCGGCATGTTCTGATCCCGTCCGCTCTAAGCTGGATTTTCAGCAGCCTGCGCACCAGCGTGGGGTTTGCCCTTATCGGTGCCGTAGTCGGTGAGTATCTGGGCTCGACCAGAGGCGTGGGCTATCTGGTCTCCTTTGCCGAGTCGATGTTCGACGCGGGAGGGGTGTTCGCCGGTCTGGTCGTCATGGTCATCATGGCCGGTGGATTGGACTTCCTCATCGGACGTGTCGAGGCGCGTCTAACGGCCTGGAAACCCCAGCATGGCCGGTAGGAGACAGCATTGCCGAGGGTGAGAGGCTACCCGGCCATGTGCGGGCGTCCTACGGTCGGCAACCTTCCCCGCCCCACAGAAGACCGGAGACCACAAAAACGCTCGAGCTGTTTCACCTGATCTCTCAGCGCAACCCCGGCATAGGTTGGAAACTGGAAGCCTGTCCAGTTTGCATATCCGGTTCCCAACACGTTTTCAATCTCTTCCTTCCACACATCTTTGCTTCCAGGAGGTAAGCTATGAGAAGCAAGCAGCGATGGATCCTGTTGCTCGGCCTGGTACTGGTACTGTTATTGGCAGCCTGCCAGGTTCCGCCACCGCCCGTGCAGGGAGGGGCTGCACCGGCAGCCGAGAGTGCCAAGCCGGAGAAAGTGACGGTGGCCGTTGGCGCCCAGCATGCCATCGTCTATCTCCCCTTTGATGTGGCCTACGCGCTGGGCTACTACGAAGAAGAGGGGCTGGACGTGGATCTCCAGTTCTTCCGCGGCGGCAGCGATTCGGCCAATGCCCTCATCGGCGGCTCGGCCGAGTTCTCCGGCAACGCCATCGACCACGCCCTCAAGGCCCAGATCAAGGGCAAAGACCTGCGTATGGTGGTGAACTTCATGGACACCCCCTGCGTCACCCTGGTGGCCCGCCAGGACCTGGCGGATGAGGTCAAGTCTGTGGCGGATCTGAAAGGGCGCAAGGTGGGCATCACCCGTAAGGGCTCGGCCACCCACATCCTGGCCGTCTACACCGCGATCAAGGCGGGCCTCTCGCCGGACGACATCGAAATCGTGGATGTGGGCGCGTCCACCATGCCGGCCGCCATCGAGGCCCAAGAGGTGGCCGCGGCCTGGGGCGCGGCGCCCTACACCACCCAGGTGATCAAAGCCGGCAAGGCCTTCGCCTTGCTGGACCTGTGCAAGCTGGAAGAAGCCACCAAGGCCATGGGCGGCGGCTACCCGTTCACCGGCATGCTGACCCGGAGCGATGTCATCGCGGACAAGCCTGAAGTCGTCCAGAAGATGGTCAATGCCATCGTCAAGGCTCAAACGTTTATCACCAGCCATACGGCCGAGGAGATCGTTAACATCCTTCCCAAAGAGGTGACCGGGGAGGATGTCGAGACGTACACCGAGGCGCTGAAAGCCAACCTGCCCGCCTTCAACCGCAACGGCGGCATCATCGATCCCGCGGGCCTGGAGCGGCTCGTGGACCTGCACCGTACCTTCGGCACCCTCGGCCCGGACGATCAGGTAGACATCGACGCCCTCTACGACAATTCCTTTGCCGAAAAGGCGCAGTAGGGTGCCGGGTCACACCCTCAGCGAAAAGATCCTGGCGGCCCACGCCGGCTTAGACTCGGTCGAGCCGGGCCAGTTTATCATGGCCCGGGTGGATCTGGTGATGGCGCACGACATCACCGGTCCCCTGGCCCTGGCCCGGCTGCGCGAGGCCGGCGTGGGCCGGCTCTTCGACCCCCGACGGGTGGTATTCGTGCCCGACCATCTGGCACCGACCGCGTCCGCGGAAGCTGCATCCGCGATTGAGTCGTTACGTTCTTTCGCACACCAACACGGTACGCGCTTCTTCGAAATAGGCCGTGGCGGCATCGCCCACGTGTTGCTGCCCGAACAAGGCCTGGTGGCTCCGGGCGAACTGATTGTCGGTGCGGATTCTCATACCTGTACGCTGGGGGCATTGGGAGCCTTCGCCATCGGCCTGGGTTCCACCGATGTGGCGGCCGTCATGGCACTTGGCGAGGTGTGGCTGCAGGTACCTGCCTCGATTCTC
>RFJM01000339.1 GCA_003694905.1 Caldilineae bacterium | reverse complement strand
TCCCAGTAGGATGCGGCTACCCACCAATCTCGGCCCTGCAACGCCGGCAGGTGATATTCCTGGCCCGGCGCCAGGGGCATGTTCACCCAGGTCTTGCTGCGAGCGCCGAAGCTGGTGGCCGTCAGCAGCGCCCGCCGGTCACCCTGACCCGAGGCAACGGTGCTGCTGAAGACGAGGGTGCCGTGGATATCGGCGTCTCCGCGGCGATACTGCAACGTGAGCTCGGGCGCCGGGGTGTCGGGCAGCAGGACCAGCTTCTGCGGAGCGGGGCTGATCCAGTCGTGGTCGCTCAGCACTTCTGCCGGTCCCAGCACCTCGACCATGTAGGCGCCTATGGGCAAGGCCAGCGTGAAGGCCCCCGTCTTGTCGGTCACGGCGGTGTCGGCACCCGGTACGCCCAGGGCCTGGACGATGACCCACTGCACGGGATTGCCATCGGGATCCAGCACCCGCCCCTGAACCGGCGTATTGAGCAGCGCCACCGGCAACTGCACGTCCACATCCGTCTGGCCGGCAGGTACGGTCACATTCAGTGCGGGCGGCAGGGGACGGTAACCGGAGGCGGGGTCGATGCGGAAGCTGAGCAGCCAGTCTCCGGGCGAAGCACGGAGGTCGCCGCGGCCGGTGGTTTCGTCGATGCGGGCAGCCGACCAGGTCTTCAGCGTGGGACTCCACCCGAACATCATGCCCCCCCAACCGGTCACTGCCCGGTCCTGGAAGCGATCCCAGAGTTGGCCGTGGATGGTGGCCAGGCTGCTCTGCAGCGGAATGGTGACGGTGGTCACCCCGCTGGCGGTCACCTCCAGGTTTGCCACCGTCGCGGGGAGGTACTTGCCGCCCGCGCAATCTTCGGGAAGGTTTTCCTGCAGGCCGGGCTCGGGTACCACTTCCAGTCGATAGGTGCCTGGGATTACGGGGAGGTCGAAGCTTCCGTGGCTGAAGGTCCCGAAGTTGTACACACCCGGTTCCCCTTTCTTGTACGCGGCAAGGGCGCCACAGGCATCCGCAGCCTGGTTTCCGCCTTCGCCCTCGGTCAGCACGGCATGGATGGTGGCGTTGGCAGCGCGGACGCGCAGTTCGACATCGTCTACCGTCTCATGCGCTCCCACGGTGACCACGGTCTGCCAGCGCAGGCGATAGGGCATGTACGGATCCCCTTCTTGCAGTGCCACCGCAACCCACCAGGTGCCGGGCGGAACCAGCAGGGTGAAGCTACCATCCTCGCGGGTGATGACCGGTAGCGCCGGAGCTTTGTCGGTCAGGCGCAGGCCGTGCACGCGTACGCCCGCCACCGGCTCGTCCTCGGTTGTGAGCACGCGCCCGGAAATGGTAGCCATGTTGCCGACGGCTGTGGGGATAAGATAAAGGGTGCCCAGATCTTTTGTCTCCCCCTTGCTCACCAACACCTGCGGCAGATTGATGGGTAGGTACCGCAGCAAGTCCGCGGGCACGACCAGGATCTGATAAAGGCCTCCACCGGGCACGCTCAGATCGAAGCTGCCGTTGTCGGGGTCGATGGCAGTACTGGCACGCTGAAAGGTGATGAGATTGATGGCCGTGACGGTGACGGGAATGGTGGGTACGAAGGGGACCGTGTCGGTGACCAGGACGGTGCCGACGATGTGGGTTTCGGCCACCGGCAGGGTAAAGGTGAAATCACGTGTGACCGTAATGACATCGCTGGTGGTAAAGGTCACCTGTCTGGGCAAGGGAGCCTTGAGCCCGCCCGGCGAAGTCTTTGCGTCCACCTCGGCGCTGAGCATCCAGGTGGCGGGCTTGGCCGGCACCTGTAAACTGTAGTGCCCCTCGGCATCGGTCGTCGTGCTCACGGCTTCGGAGGCGTCCAGCTTCTGGGCCACGATGCGGGCGTCTTTCACCGGCCTTGGCGGCTGCTCATCGGTCACCGCCCGTCCCCGGATGGTGTTCATGCTGCGGGCCTTCAGGGGCAGGTCGATGATCTGGGGTGCGGCAGCATTACTCAGGACCGGCTTGGGCGCCGAGTCTTCGTAGTTCACCGTATCTTCGGGCCGGGCCCGCAAGCAGTAGGCCCCGTCTCGCAGACTGAGCTCATAATAGCCCTGACTGCTGGTCCCGGTGCTGAAGAGTACCTGGGTACAGGTAGCGTTCAGCACGTCGACACGGCCCGGTGCGGCCGTGGAGAGGTCGGGCTTCATGATGTGGCCCGAAATGGGCGGCGTATCGCCTAGCTGCAGGCTCTGCGGCTCGGGCGTCCCAAAAGCAGGTGTGAGCACCGAGGCCATAGCCGAGGGAAAAGCCCCGGTGGATTGTCCCGGCACGGCCTGGATCTTGTAGATGCGATTGCGATAGAGATCGGTGAACACCGCGGTAGGGGCAGCAGGGGTTACCACCTTCTGCTGTTCACCACCACCGGTGGCCAGGGCGAGATAGACGGTGACCTGAGCAGGAAAGGCTCCGCCTGGCGAAGCCGTCACGGTGACGGTTAGATCGACCCCGCTGGTGACGCCAGGTGCGGCCACGACCGGCAGGGGCAGGGTCAACAGTAGCGAACAGAGGAGAAGGATGTGAAGTAGTCGGTAGCGAATCATGGTGCAAACTCCGGGTCAAGCAGGTGGGTAGGCGGATGTACGACAACACGGCGAGCTTTCCCCGGCGTTGGCACGGTTTGTGAGCCGGCGGCGATGTCGACTGCATCGGCCGACGGCACCTCTCCTCGCTATCTCGAACGGGCGATACCCTCCTTCCAGGCGAAGACCGCCGCCTGGGTGCGGTCGGCAAGATGGAGTTTGCCGAGGATGTTACTGACATGGCTTTTCACGGTCTTCTCGCTGATGGAGAGGCGTTCGGCGATGGTGGCGTTGTCGAGCCCTTCGGCGATCAACCGTAAGACTTCGAACTCCCGGTCACTGAGTTCGGCGAAAGGGTTGATGGGATGGTGACTGGGACGGCGCACCTCCTGAACAAGACGGGTGGCCACGCTGGGATGGATAGAAGCTTCGCCACGAGCCGCCCGGCGTACGGCTTCCGCCAGTTCGTGGGGTGCGATATCTTTGAGCAGGTAGGAGAGTGCACCTGCCTTGATGGCCGGAAAGATATGTTCGTCTTCATGATAGGATGTCAGGATGACCACCTGGGAGTGGGGGCTGATTCGGCGCAGGGCGCGGGTGGCCTCGACGCCGTCGGTGTCGGGCATGAGCAGGTCCATCAGCACCACGTCGGGCGCGGTTTCCTGGGCCAGGGTGATGGCTTCGGCGCCGGTCTGGGCCTCGCCCACTACTTCGATATCGGGCTGGGTGTCCAGATAGGCGCGTATGCCCTGGCGCACGATGGCATGGTCGTCTACCAAGAGCACGGTTATGGGCTCGTTCATAGAGTTATCTCCGTAGGGAGGGAAACGGTCAGACAGGTACCCTCGCCGGGCCGGCTTTCCACGGTCAGCCTGCCATGCAGAGCGGCCGCGCGTTCCTCCATATTGATCAACCCCTGGCCTTTACCTCGGGCGCTGGCGTGATCGAAACCCCGGCCGTAATCCTGGACGCCGAGCACCACCTGCTCGTCGCTAAAGCACAGGTAAAGGTCCACATGCTCGGTATGGCTGTGCCGGGCGACATTGGCAAGGGCCTCCTGGGCAATACGATAGAGGGTTTGTTCCACGGCGATGGACAGGCGGCGTTCGTTCTCCACGCGGACTCGGGCCAGAATGCCGGTTTGCTGGCTCCAATTGTCGACATATTCTCGCAGGGCTGCGACCAGCCCCTTGCCCGCCAGAGCCACGGGACGTAACTGACGCAGCAAGCTGGTGAGCTCTTGCTGGGCTTGATGGGAGAGAGCTTCGGCCTGGGCCAGATGCCGTGCTGCGGCTTCGGGGTCTCGCTCCAGCAGGGCTCGGGCCGCGCCGACCTGCATGGATGTGGCGAAGACCTGTTGTTTTACCGAATCATGCAGGTCTCGGGCCAGGCGATTGCGCTCTTCCAGGGTGGCCAGTTGTTCGCGCATTTCCAGGACGCTCTGCAACTGCTCGGCCATGCGGTTGAGACGGCGGGCCAACTGGCCGATCTCATCCTGCGAGCGATCGTCCACCTGGACGCTGAAGTCACCCTGGCCCCAGGCATCGGTGACGGCGTTCAGTGCCTGCAGACGCCGGTTGAGCCACGAGGCAGTGAGGAAGCCGAGAATGATGGCCGGGAGGAGACGAAAGCTGCCGGCAAACCAGCTGCCGGCCACGGCACCGTAGCGTAGTACTCGTCCCAGCACGCCGCGAGGGGCGAGGGAGACCATGCGCAGGTAGATGGCGCCGCCGTTTTTGGCAAGGGGATGGGCGGCCAGGATGGCACCGTCGGACAGATGCCGAACCCCGATGCGTCCTTCCAGCCCCCCCTGCAACAGGTTCGCGCTCTCTTCGGGATATTGGGGATCATAGAAGGGGGCGGTCGGCCAGCCTTTCCGCAAGGACGTCGGAACGTTGGCGGCCAGCCCGGCGCCGCGAGCGTCGGTCACAACCAGCAGGTCATAGAAGGAGGGCAAACTCGCCGGCGGCTGCGCGGCCTGAGTGCCGAAGAAGAGGGCGAGTCCGCTGCCTCCCTCGCGCACAGGCACACGCCTTTCCAGCCACTGCTGCAGATCGACTGCCGTCAGATCCGAAGCAAGAAAGGGCTCCAGTTGCAATGCCAGCCCCTCCATCTGCAACTCGATGACGCGATCGGGGAGTGCCGTGAACTCGACGATCTGCTGAAAGGAGACGAACATGACGATCTCCACCAGCACGACAGACGCGAACATCGCCAGTACGAAATAGAAGGTCAGACGCCACTTGAGACTGGAGAAGAGTACACGTCGTCGTTGTTGCATGAGAAAGAGCGGAGGAGAGGCATTCGCCGCTATCCGATTGGGAAAAGCATCGCCGTGTTGATTGCAGTATAGCAAAGCCCGGCGTATCTGTCATCGGTCTGGAGGAGGAAAAGATATAGGACTTGAGGCGGATGGTGGGGCGAGATCGAGCCGCATACGCGCCGGCCGGGAGTCCGAACGGGCCCGAGGGCAAGGCGCCGCTCTCACCACTATCCCGGCAAGAGGCGGTTTGGCACGCCCGGCGGTTTTCTGCCATACTTGATTTATGCTCTATTGGCTGCAACAATCGTCTGCTTCCTATCCCCCTTTGGCTGCAGGACAGCCGCCCCCCGGCCTGCTGCACCCGGAGGAGATGGCAGAGTTCACGCGGCTGCGAACGCCGCGCCGCCGCCGTGACTGGCTGCTGGGCCGCTGGACCGCCAAGCACCTGCTACAAAGGGTGCTCGCCGACGGCGAAGGCCGGTATCCGGCGCTATCCCGCATTGTCATCGCCAACGAGCGGGGGGGCGCACCCTATGCCCGGCTGGCCGACGGCTATCGCCACACGGGTTGCCGGCTGCCCTACTGCCTCTCCATCAGCCATACCGGACACCGCGGTTTCTGCGCGGTCAGCCTGGAGCCGGCACTCTTCGTCGGCGTCGATATCGAAAGAGTGGTGGCACGACCGGCCGCAGCATGGGAGGATTTGCTCAGTCCGGCGGAACGAAACTTTGCCCAACGTGTTATAGCAGGGGAGCAAGACATCTACCTCACCCTGTTCTGGAGTGTGAAAGAAGCCGTCTTCAAAGCATTGCGATTGAACGGCCGTGCGGTTCCACAGGCCATTTCCTGCGAACCGCTTCTCCCGGCCCGGCCACACGACTGGAATCCCCTCGGCATAGACCTGGACCCGACCCTTATCACCAGCGCCCCAACTGCAGGGACGTACCGCGCCTGGTGGCGGGTGGACGACAACTATGTCCTGACCCTGGCCATCTGGAGTCGGGCTCAGGGCATGTCGCTGACGGACGATCTGCTGCTTGCCTGTTGAGTCGGGGACGGTTCGCCCCTTATCATCCTAATCGGGAGAGAATCTTGCAATCATCCATTGATTACCTGCGTAGACTGAAAGCCATTGCCTACGGCAGCGAGAAGGACCGCGAGCGCCAGCACAAGAAAGGGCGTCTGACCGCGCGCGAACGTATCGAGCTTCTCTTCGACCCGAACACGTTCGAGGAGATCGACACACTGGTCCTGCCCCGGACGGAGCGCTACATGGACGGCCGCAGCTCGCGTCACGGCGACGGTGTGGTAACGGGCTTTGGCCGCATCCACGGCCGCCATGTATTCGTGGCCTCGCAAGACGCCACCGTGATGGGCGGTTCGCTGGGCGAGATGCACGCCAACAAGATCGTGAAGGTCATGCAGATGGCCATGAAGTTCGGCGCGCCCTTTGTTGCCCTGAATGATTCGGGGGGTGCTCGCATCCAGGAAGGTGTGGACAGCCTGGCCGGCTACTCGCGCATCTTCGATGCCAATTGCGAGGCCTCGGGCGTGATCCCCCAGATCTCCGTGATCCTGGGGCCGTGTGCCGGCGGTGCGGTCTACTCCCCCGCCCTGACCGACTTCGTCTTCATGACCGAAAACAGCTACATGTTCATCACCGGCCCTCAGGTGGTGAAGGCCGTCATGCAAGAGGAGGTCACCTTTGAGGAATTGGGTGGGGGTTATACGCACAGCACCGAGAGTGGTGTGAGCCATTTCCTGGCTAAAGACGATCACCAGTGCTTGCGCATGGTGCGCGAGCTACTGAGCTATCTCCCGTCCAACAACCAGGATGATCCGCCCTATGTGCCGCCGGTAGACGACCCGCGACGGCGCTGCCCCGAGCTGGAAGAGATCGTGCCGCTGGATCCGCACAAGCCCTACGACGTGCGCAAGGTGATTGCCAGCATTGTGGACGACGGCCGTTTCTTCGAAGTCCGCCAGCTTTTTGCCCAGAACATCGTGGTGGGCTTTGCCCGCATGAACGGATGGGTGGTGGGCATTGTGGCCAATCAGCCCATGGTGCTGGCCGGGACCATCGACATCAAAGCATCGGTTAAGGCTTCCCATTTCATTCGCGTGTGCGATGCTTTCAACATCCCCATCATAACCTTGCAGGATGTGCCCGGTTTCCTGCCGGGACGGCACCAGGAATATGGGGGTATCATCCGCAACGGCGCCCGCATGATCTATGCCTACAGCGAGGCGACGGTGCCCAAACTGATGGTGATTCTACGCAAGAGTTACGGCGGCGCCTATTGTGTGATGAGCAGCAAGGGCCTGCGGGGGGATCTGCTCTTTGCCTGGCCCAATGCCGAGATCGCGGTGATGGGGGCCGAGGGCGCGGTGAACATCCTCTTCCGCAAGGAGATGGAGAAGGCGGAGAATCCGGAGGAAGTGCGCAAGAAGCTGGTGGCCGAGTATGAGCGCCAGTTCAACAATCCCTATGTGGCTGCCGCCCGCGGGCTGATCGATGATGTCATCGAGCCGCGCGACACCCGTCGCGTGCTGATTCGCGCACTGGAAGTGGCTCTGTCGAAGCGGGAGAGGCATCTGCCCAAGAAGCACGGGATTGCGCCCACTTGAGAGAGGAAGCAACATGTTCAACAAGGTTCTGATCGCCAACCGCGGCGAGATTGCAGTGCGCATCATCCGCACCCTGCGCGATATGGGCATCTGGACGATCGCCGTCTACCACGAAGAGGATATCCATTCGCTGCATGTGCGGCTGGCCGATGAAGCGATTGCGCTGAAGCAGAAGGTCGATGATCCGCAGGCGGCTGAGATCCTGGAGATCGCGCACGCCACGGGCGCCGAGGCCATCCACCCCGGCTACAGTTTTGGTGCCGAGCGTTACGACTTCGCCCGACCCGTCGAGAAGGAGGGGTTCGTATTCATCGGCCCGCCCAGCCAGGTGATCCGCGAGCTGAACCGCAAGGTGACGATGCTGGAGCGGGCAGAGCAGGCGGGATTCCGCACGCCCAGGCATTCCGACACGGCCTTCAACGTCGGCGACATGGAGGCCATCCGCCGGGCCGCGGATGAGCTGGGATATCCCGTGGTGATCAAGGCTCGGCGCGGTGGGCGGGGCCGCGGCGTGCGTCTGGTGCGGCGGCCCGAGCAACTGGAGCGCATGGTGCAGAGCGCGGGCGCGGAGGCCATGGCCGTGTATCACGATTCGCGCATCTATCTGGAGCGGGCCATCTACCCCGTCCTCCACGTGGATGTGCAGATCCTGGCCGACCGCCACGGCAATGTGATTCATTTGGGCGAGCGCTGCAGCGCGCTACAGCATCATAATCAGAAGATCATCTGCGAAACGCCCGCTCCCTGTCTGTCGGAACAGCAGCGCAGGCAAGTGTGGGAGATGGCCATCGAGCTGGCGCGGCTGTTTGGGTATGAGAATGCCGGGACGGTGGAGTTCCTGGTGGAGCCGGGCGGTGAGATCTATTTCTCCGATTTCAAGGCCCGAATCCAGATCGAACATCCCGTGACCGAGATGGTAACGGGTATCGACCTGGTGCAGGAACAGCTGCGACTGGCCGCGGGCGAACCCCTGCGCTGGCGTCAGCAAGATATCCGCTTCGAGGGACACGCCATGCAGTGTCGCATCAACGCCGAAGACCCGTGGAAGAACTTCCTGCCCAGCCCCGGAAGTTTGCGGCGCTTCCGGCTGCCGGGGGGTCTGCATGTGCGCGTGGATACCTACGGCTATACCGGCGGCTACGTGCCGCGGGTGTACGATCCGCTGCTGGCCAAGGTGATCGTGTGGGGCGAGAGTCGAGACGCGTGTATTGGCCGCATGCGCCGCGCCTTGCAGGATTTCATCATCCAGGGGATCCCCACCAATCTGCCTCTGCATCAGGGGATCCTCAATCATCCTGCCTTCCTGGCCGGCCGTTACGAGGCGATGCTGACGCAAGAAGCCGGTCTCAATGAACCTGCCGACGAAGCACACCTGCGCGACCTGGCGGTGATCATGGCGGTGGCTTACATGCGCCGCCATCAGGCACCCCAACCGGTCATCCCCGAGCGTCTTACCACGGGCTGGCATCGCTCGGCCCGCCGTTTGCCCCAGTGAGGTGAATCCCATGAGCAAGTACGCCGTCACTATCGAAGGTACAACCTTCGAAGTAGAGATCCAACACCTGCCCGCCAGTGCCGAGTTTTTTTCCGTGCGGGTGAACGGGGAAGAGCTGATGGTGCGGGTACCCAAGGGTGATCAGCCTACCCCAATGCACTGGATCATCGTGGACAACAAGCCTTACGAGGTCGTGCTGGATACGGAGTTGCGCTGGATCAAGGCCTGGAGCGGGTGGCACGCAGCCGAGATCCGTGATCTGGAAGCGGTGGTAGAGCGGCCGACCAGCGGCGATGGCCGTGTGAAGGCACCCATCCCCGGGCTGATCACGGCGGTGTTCGTGCGTGTGGGGGACGAGGTAAAGGTGGGGCAGGCGCTGCTGGAATTGGAGGCGATGAAGATGGAGAACGAGATCCAGGCACCCCGGGCCGGCGTAGTGACGGAAGTGCGCGTGCGGCCGGGCCAGACGGTAGGTATGGGCGAGATGATGGTAGAGATCAGTTAGCAACGGACCTTTGCCGTGGCGCGTGCAGTCTGTTACAATCGAAAGCCGTTGCTGCCCGGCGAGTGTCGCCGGGTGGGCATGCTATCTTCAGGCTCCGGCAAAGGATGATGACTTCGCATGGAACTCACAGACGCTCGCGATCTGGCGTTGATATGGCTGGCCCTGGTCGGCATAGTACTTACCCTTATTCCGGGTGCCGTGCTTTTCGTTGTGATCCGAGGTTTGGGGACGGCGACCCGCTGGTTGCGTGAGGATGGCCTACCCAAAGCACAATCGACGACGAGGCTGGTGGCCGACAAAACGGAGCACATGAGCGTGCGGGTGGCCGGCCCCATGATGCGGCTGGCGCTGACGCGGGCGCGGGTTTCGGGCACGATCTCGGCCCTACCCCGGGTTTTGCAGCGACGGAAGGAGAGAGCACGACGATGAAACGATCGCAGACGTTGTTGATAGGCGCCCTCATCGGCGCACTGCTGGGGCTGGCCATCGCCTGGGTGGCCTCAGATGCCCGACAAAAGCAAGAGTTGTTGTTGGAGGAAGGTAAAGCGGCTCGTATCCGACCGCGTGCCCGCGACTGGGTATCGCTGGCCGTAGCCGGCGTCTCACTGGTCCGGCAACTGGCCGAGATGCTGGAGCCGCGCAAGTGAGGTTGACGATGAAAGAGCGTACCGCTGCGGGGGCGTGCAACGCCGTGCCCGCGGTGGTGGCCTATCGTTCTGCTCGCAGCTGTGGCACATTCCTCGAACTCTGCTGACCATTCCCACTGCCAGGAGGTATTGATATCATGGCAAGACCAATCGGAACGGCGACGCGCCCTCTGCGCGTGGCCATCATCGGCGCGGGGCCGTCAGGGTTCTATGCGGCCCAGGCACTGCTCAGCCAAAAAGATTATGACGTTCGTATCGATCTGTTCGACCACCTGCCCACGCCTTTTGGCCTGGTGCGCTACGGGGTGGCGCCGGATCATCAAAAGATCAAATCCGTGACCAAATTGTATGAACGTATCGCCGCGGATGAACGTCTGCGCTTTTTTGGCAATGTCACCTTCGGCAAGGATATCACTCACGATGAACTGAAGTCGTTCTATGATCAGATCGTGTATGCCGTGGGTGCCCAGTCGGACCGGCGATTGAACATCCCCGGCGAGGACCTGAAAGGAAGTTTCCCGGCCACGCAATTTGTGGCCTGGTACAATGGGCATCCTGACTACCGCGATCTGGAGTTCGACCTGGATGTGGAAAGCGCTGCCGTGATCGGCGTGGGGAATGTAGCCATGGATGTGGCCCGCATCCTGGCACTCTCACCAGACGAGTTGGCGCGCACGGATATCGCCGATTATGCGTTGGAGGCCCTGCGCAAGAGCAGGATCAAAGACATCTACGTCATCGCGCGCCGCGGCCCCGCACAGGTGAAGTTCACCAATCCCGAACTGCGTGAGCTGGCCGAGTTGGAGGTCACCGACGTCATCATCGACCCCAAGGAACTGGAGCTGGATCCGTTGAGTGCTGCCGCCATTGCGGATAATCGCGAAGCTCAAACGAACCTGGAGATCATGCGTCACTATGCCGGGATCGGCGACACGGGCAGGCCCAAGAGGATCCACTTCCTCTTCCTGCGCTCGCCGGTGGAGATCTACGGTGACGATGAGGGACGCGTGGTACGGGTCCGGCTGGAACGCAACGAGCTGAGGGCAACGGAGACGGGTTATCTGGCTTCACACGGCATCGGCGAGTACGAGTATCTGGACGTGGGGATGGTGGCGCGCTCCATCGGCTATCGGGGCGAACCCCTGCCCGGGGTACCCTTCCACGAGCGCTGGGGCATCATCTCCAACATCGACGGCCGCGTCAGTGTGTATGAAACGAACGAAATCGTGCCCGGCGAGTATGTGGTGGGCTGGGCCAAGCGTGGCCCCACGGGTGTCATCGGCACCAACAAGCCGGATGCGGTAGCTACGGTGCGGCTGATGCTGGAAGATGTACCTTCCCTGGAACCCGTGCCCGATGAACGGGCGGAGCCGGGAGCCATCGAAGCGTTTTTGAATGAGCGGGGGGTGCGCTATGTGACGTGGGAGGAGTGGCAGCTCATCGATGCTGCCGAAGTTGAGGCAGGGAAACGGGTCGGACGCCCGCGCGTAAAGATCACCTCGGTGCCCGAAATGTTGGCCGCCATCGATGAAGCACGGCGGGCCATGACCCAGGACTTGCTGATCGTCGGCGGCGGTCCGGCGGGGCTGTACGCGGCTTTCTACGCGGGGCTGCGCGGTCTGAAAGCCAGGGTGCTGGAAGCTTTGCCCGAAGTCGGAGGTCAGCTCTCGACCCTCTATCCTGAAATGGACATCTACGACATGCCCGGCTTCAGCCGCATCAACGCACGGGAACTGGTGCGCGGATTGCGCCGGCAGGCCATCCGTTTCAAACCGAATGTGGATGTACGCACCGGTTGCAGAGTGGTGGCGGTGGAGCGCGAGGAGGATGTGTTCGTGGTCGAGGACAGTCAGGGGAACAAACATCGCACGCGACGGCTGATCATCGCCACCGGTCTAGGAGCCATCCTCCCGCGCAAGCTCTCGAACCCGGAGGTCGAGCGCTTCGAGGGCAGAGGTGTATACTACTATGCCCACGACCGCAGCGAATTCCTGGGCAAGCGGGTGCTGGTCGTCGGCGGCGGCGATAGCGCGGTGCTCTGGGCGCTCAGCCTGCACCACTATGCCGACGAAGTGACTCTCATTCACCGCAGCGACCGCTTCCGTGCGACCGAGGCGCACATGGCCGAGCTTCGCAGTTCCGGCATTCCCGTCTACGAATTCCACGAGGTGAAACGGCTGGAAGGCGCGCAAATGGTAGAGCGCGCCGTGATCACGGACAATCGCACCGGCGAGGAGAAGGTGCTGGATGTGGACGCCGTGCTCTTCTGCCTGGGCTTCAGCGTGGACCAAAGCCTGCTGGAAGGGCTGGGGCTAGAGCTGGACAACGGTGGCGTCAGGGTCGACGGCTACATGCAGACCAGTGTGGAGGGCGTCTACGCCATTGGCGACGTGGCGCGGCCGGCAGGAAGTGTGAACCTGCGGCTCATCGCCACGGGCATGGCCCAGGCTGCCATCGCGGTCAATCACGCCTGCCACGATCTCTATCCGGAAAAGAACCTCATGCCCCCGCGCAGCTCGAACCTGCGCCTCTAGCGACGATCTCAACCGGGCAGCACGGCTGATGGTCCGGCCTGAGGCCGGCTGCCCGGCCGCGCATAGTAAAGGTGTACGGGCAAAATGGATTTGCCCGAAGTGCACGGCCCCCCACCGGCCCCGTGAGCGGCCCATAGATGCGATGGGTTAGACCGCCCACAATTCCCCCTCTCGGTTCGCCCGTAGACACGCCGGCGCTCAGAACTCCTCGCGCACGATTACGCCCAGGGCGCGCGGGCCCACATAAGTGGCCAGGGTGGGCTCGTACGTATCCGTGAAGATGGGCAGGTCGGGATAGGCCGTCTCCAATTGTTCCAGCAGAGCGGTGGCATCCCGTGTGTTCTGGTGCTGCAGCAGCGCGATCTCCTTGAGGTACGCGAATTCGCTGATATAGTTGAACAGCTTCTCAATCATGTCGAAGGAGGTGAGCACCTTTTCCATCACCACCAGCCCTCCTTCGCGGATCTCCATCATGGGCTTGATCCCCAGCATGGAGCCCAGGATCGCCTGAGAGTGGCGAATGCGGTCGTCTCGTTCGGGGTAGGCCAGATCCGTAACAAAGAAGCTGAGGAAGATGCTGGGGACGATGCCCCGCACCAGTCGTGAGACTTCCTGGATATCGGCCCCATCCGCCGCTGCCTTGGCAGCACTCAGGACGATCATACCCAATCCGCGGCTGATGGTTTCGCTGTCGATGACCGTGATCTGCGTGCGTCCACGCAGGGTGGCAGCCGCCGTACGGGCCACCTGGCAGGCACCGTTGAGCCGGCTGGAGATATGGATGGAGAGGATCTGGTCGCTGCCGCGGCTTAGCTTGTGATAGGTATCCACAAAATCCTGCAGCAGAGGTTCTTGCGACGTAGGCAATGTCTTCAGGCTCTCCAGCTTCTGAAAGTATTCATGGGTATCGAGGTCAACCCCCTCCCTGTAAGACTTGCGGCCCATGCGCAGACGCAAGGGAACGACCTCGATGCCGTAGGTCTCGATTTCCTGTCGTGTCAGATGCGCGCTGCTGTCGGTAACGATACGGATGTTGCTCAATTTGGGACCTCGAACAATTCGGATGAGTCGGAAACGCCGGAGAAAAGCAGATGGTTGACGATCTCGGTACGGTGCAAGGGCGGGGCGCTGGCGTCCGGCCGCTGGCGCAGTCCTGTGCGCCAGCCCGGCTAGCGTGCTGCCTGGCCGGCGGGCTGCTGGCTCTGCTTGCGTTTGGCGAGCCCGTACAGGAAATACATATTGGCGCGGTGCAGCTGTTGCACCAGGCCGTTCAGGGCGATGCGCGACAGCCCGCAGTCTTCTAGATCAAGCTGATTCAGTTCTTCCTTGCCGCCGCCCGCCGCCAGTACCTCCTGGACGTGGGCCTCGATCTTGTCCAGGTAAGCAAGCTGGGCGTCGATGACCGTGCTCACCTCGCCGCGCAGCAATACCTCGCCATGGCCTTGAACCACATCCTCCACCCGCGGGATCTCTTTGATGGCCAGCAATGAGCGCCGGAGGGAGTCGATGTTACCGTTGACAAAGTAAGGCGTGGGCATGATAGTGTCGCTGGCAAAATACACCTTCTCCTCTTGCACATACACATTGACCACGTCGGGGGCATGGCCGGGCGAATGATAGATGTGTAGGGTAAAGCCACCGACCCGGAGAGCGGCCTGCCGTTCCGTCAAGATGGTGGGCAGGCGCAAGGTCACTTCGCCCAGAGCACTGTTGCGTTGCCGCGCCTGGGCCAAAGCCGGTCGGGTGTGCTTGATCAACAACTCGCGCGACAACAGGTGGCCCACCACCTCGGCTTCGGGAAAAAGATACGCGCCGTAGACGTGGTCCGCATGGGAATGCGTCAGAATGATATATCGCACATGGGAACGCAGCCGGTTCTCCACGAAGTTCAGGATCTCCCGAGTCTCTTGCGGAAAGGGGAGTGTGTCGATGAGCACACACCCTTCGTCGGTGGTCACCAGTCCCGCATTGACCTGGGCGTACATGGTGCTGCGGAACACGTAGACGTGTTCGGAAATTCGTTCTCGGATGGTCATCGATGTATGGCCTCATCACCCGGTGTAGCAGGAGGCGATGCCACCGGGATGATCAATTCTCTACAAAATAGTCAGCGCCCGGACGGAGGCGCTGCCGATTGCCAAGCATAGCACAGGTGCAGAGGACAATCAAGGGTTTGTGTAAAATAGACACTATCTAAATTGTGCCTCACATGCGGGTTGAGTGCGGGAGAACAGGAGCGAGCCCTCATCTGGGCTCTCCTTTCGCAGCTGCGGGCTGCGCTACGTGGCAGGGGGGCCAGAATCGCTGCGATCTCCCTCTCATGAGACGGTATCAAGCTCGTCGGTTGCAAATACTTGGACGACGCGGCAGCGAGTCGGCTCGGACAGTGTAGGCGGTGCCAGGGGCCGATAACTCATGGGACAGGCAGCCGCGACCAGCTGAAAGCCGGCCCGCATAGGCTGCGCCAGGCGTCGGCCTGCGGCGGCCAGATCAACCCCCGTGCCTCGTCGCGCCCTTGCCTTCAACGCCAAGTCGCCAGGGGCCCCTGGGCCTAGAGGCGGGGTGACTAAAGTCTGAATTCGGGTCAGTAGTTCGCAAAACATGCCGACTCAACCGGTACAGGCTCCGGTTATCTTCCTTGACAAACCGCGGCGGGGTCGTTATCCTGTCTTTCGTGCGACGCTGCCCGCCGTGCCCCGGCGGGCGCACCTTTACATTCTCCCAACCCTCATCATGCTGCGATACTGGCTTGCTTTCAACATGGTCCCCGGTATTGGGGCGAGAAGGTTGCAGAAATTGATCGAGCTTTTCGGCGATGTCAAGGCTGCCTGGGAAGCACCCGCCGACGAGCTGGCTCTGGCCGGGCTCGACACACGTTCCCTGAACAACCTGCTCGAGATGCGCCAGAAGCTGGACCTGGACGCAGTCGAGGACGGCCTCAAGCGCCACGGTATTACGGCCATTACGTGGGGCGACGAGCGTTATCCGGCCAATCTGGCTCGCGTCGCGACCTGCCCCCCGGTGCTCTACATCAAAGGCGAGCTCTTGCCTGAAGACGAATGGGCCGTGGCCATCGTCGGCACGCGCAAAGATACGGCCTACGGCCGGGAATGCGCGAGGCGACTAAGCCAGGATTTGGCGCAGGCCGGCGTGACCATCGTCAGCGGTCTGGCCCGCGGCATCGATGCCGTCGCCCATCATGCCGCTCTGGAAGCCGGTGGCCGCACCCTGGCCGTGCTGGGCAACGGTCTGGACAGGGTCTACCCGCCCGAGCATCGCGGGCTGGCACAGCGAATCCTCGAACGGGGAGCGCTCATCAGCGAGTATGCTCCCGGCGTTCGACCCGAAGCCCGCAACTTCCCCGCCCGCAACCGCATCATCAGCGGTCTAAGCCTGGCAGTCGT
>RFJM01000338.1 GCA_003694905.1 Caldilineae bacterium | reverse complement strand
GCCGGCGCGGCACGCGCGGCCACAGGTCGTGATGCCAGCGGCTGCCAGATGTCCAGGTCCGGATCGTATACCAGCAGACCGGCCAGATCCCCGTCATCATTCTCACCGCCAACCACGTACAGCCTTCCATCGATCACCGCGGCCGCGGCGCGGCCCAACGCAATGGGCATACTCGCCCGCTGCGACCACCGTGCTACCTCCAGCCGCGGTGGTGCCGCTTTCCGCAACCACGCCCGGTCCGACGTAAAGTCGTCTCCCTTCAGCCTGCTTGCCGGCGCCACCGGCCTCGCCCACACAAACACCCACACGGCCAGCAGCAGAGATATCAGCAAAGCGGCCGTGCGCCAGGGCTCCCACACCTCCTCCAGTGGCGGCCAGACGGGCCGTCTCGTCTCCGCGTCCGGCTGTGCCGGCAGACCCGGCACCTGAATCCAGCCACGCCGTACCGCCTCCATGGTGGCCTCCGTGCGCGACTGCACGCCCATCTTTTCGAAGATGTTGCGCACATGCACCTTCACCGTGTTGGGGCTGATGGTCAGGCGATTTGCGATCTCGTCATTGCTCAGCCCCTCTGCCAACAAGCCCAGGATCTGCGATTCGCGGCGGGTCAAGGGATTCTCTTCTGGCATGGGTAGATTATACACACCCCCGCGGCATTCGGCGAAGGCGCAACCTCGGCCAAGCGCAAGCCAATGCGCCAGGCGCATCTGCCCGGGCAGACACCACGCCCACCGCGGGACCTTTTGTCCGCACGACCACGGCGTTGTACAATTCTCGCACATCGCCTACCCGACCTCGCCGCCTGTCGCCATCCCCATTGTCACCGGGGTCCAGGCTGGGCGCTCAACCCCGCCGGCCCCCGGCAGTCCGACACCCATCTGTTTGGGCACATACTCGGGTCGTGCAGATCGGTTTCAACTGCTTGCCCGAGGGTCTTGCCGGAACGTCTGCCCGCAGCGCGTCGGTGGACGGCACTTCCACTTCTGGCCTCCCATGGCAACGCTGAGCTTCCATCTTCTGGGTCCTCCTCTGATTCGCTATGACCATCAACTGTGGGCCATTTCGCGACGGCAGGTTCGGGCGCTGCTCTATGTCTTGGCGGCTGATGGCGCCGCCTACTCACGGGCACAATTGCTTCGTCTCTTCTGGCCCGACCGGCCGGACCGCGAGGCGCGGCGGCAACTCAGCCATCTCCTGACCCATGCGCGCCGCTCCCTTCCCACCCCCGACTTGCTGGACCTAAAGGCCAATTCGGTTAGCCTTGTAGGGGATATCTGGACCGACACAATGCACCTCGTCGAGATCCTGGATGGTCCACCGGCCCACTGGCACCGGGGTGTGAACCTCTATCGGGACGAATTCCTTGCCGGCGTGGAGTTGCCTGCCAACGCAGCGTTCGAGCTCTGGCTCCTCCGCGAACGGGAACGCTGGAAGCGAACCTATCTCACCTTGCTGGAGCGACTCGCCGACTACGAAGTCCAGCAAGGGGCCACAGACAAAGCCATCCAGCTTCTCTCCCATTGTCTGGAACTCGATCCCCTGTCGGAGGATCTGCAGGCCAGGACGATCAGGCTGTGCGCGCAGGCAGGGAGGCGCAACGAGGCCCTACGACACTATGAAGACTACGTCACCCTTCTGGAACGCGAACTGGGCGTCGATCCCTCGCCCCCCTTGCGCGAGCTCTACCGTTCGATCCTTCACGCCGCCCCCCTGCCCGAACCCCGTACATCCCACGCGTGGACCACATTGCCCACATTGCAGACCCCCATGGTGGAACGCGAAGTGCCCCTGGAGCAGCTACTTGGGATGTTCGAAGAAGCTGCCGCCGGCCGGAGCGCTGCCTGCTTTATCCAGGGCGAAGCCGGCATCGGGAAGACCCGTCTGCTGCAGGAATTCGCAGCCGCCGTCGGCGACCGCGGCCTCATACTCTACGGCTCCGCTGCTGCCGCCGAGCACCCCCTCCCCTACGATGCCATCATCCAGGCCCTGCGCACCGCGCTGCAACATCGGGAGATAAACAAGCTATCCCCGGCCTGGCTTTCCGAACTCAGCCGCATCCTCCCGGAGATTCGCGTCTCCCACCCGGACTTGCCCCAGCCCCTCACTTCGGAACCATCCGAGGCCCGTGTGCGGCTGTTCGAGGCGCTCAGCCAGGCCTGCCTGGCCCTGGCCCGGTCCCGTCCCCTGGCCATTTGCTTCGACGACCTGCACTGGGCCGACGCCACTACCCTCGATTGGCTTGCCTACTTTGCCGGACGAATGTCCGGCTCTGGCGTCATGCTCCTCATGGCCTATCGCCCCGACGCGGAGAGCACCATGCTCGCGCTGGAAGCGCGATTCCGCCGTCTCCTCGGCGCCGGCCACATTGAGTTGCACGGACTCTCTCCCCGGGCCTTGAGCCTGCTGCTGGAACCGGTGGGGGCGCCCGCTCAGAACACGCGGCTCTGCCGGCATCTGCACCGCCTGAGCGGCGGCAACCCCTTCTTCATCCTGGAAATCTGCCGCACCCTGCTGGAGCGCCAAGAGACTCTCGCCCGGACCTATGCCGATCCCTTGCCGTTACCCGACAGCGTCACCCAGCTCATCCTGTCTCGTCTCAGCTCCCTCACGCCCGCGGGCAAGCAGATGCTGGAGGCCGCTGCCGTTCTGGCCAAGGAT
>RFJM01000041.1 GCA_003694905.1 Caldilineae bacterium | reverse complement strand
GGCCAAGCCCCTCATCCACGCCAAAGTGATCCTGGCGGATGAAAGTCGAGCCCTCGTCGGCTCCATCAACCTGAGTTATGCCTCCCTCGAGCTCAATCGCGAGCTGGGTGTCCTGACCGCGGAGCCGCAGGTCCTGGCCCGCCTGCAGCAGGTCCTGGCAGATGACTGGGCGCTGGCCACCGGGGCCGCGAACACGAACGTTGTCGATTGGCGGCGGGCGGAAGAGTATGTGGGGAAGCAGATCACCGTGGAGGGGCAGATCGTACGCACGCACGATACCGGCAAGGTCACGTTCCTCAACTTCTCAGAAGACTATCGCTCCACGCTTAGCATCGTGATCTTCGCCTCGGCCTACGACCTCTTTCCCGAACCACCGGTGGATTATTTCCGGGACGCGCGCGTACGGGTGACGGGTCGGGTGCAGATGTATCAGGGCGCGCCGGAAATTGTGGTCGAGTCGCCCGACCAGATTCAGATCATCGACTCTCCTCCGCGCTCACGCGCGCCGACCTCAGGCACGGCCGCGGAACCGGTGGGTGCCGGCCCTGCGACCGTGATTTCCTGGCAGCAGGCAGGGGACTATGTAGGACGGCGGGTGACGGTGGAGGGAGAGGTGGTGCGAACACACGATACGGGCAAGGTCACGTTCTTGAATTTCACCCACGATTGGCCGGGTACGCTCAGCATCGTCATCTTCGCGTCCGACTACGCCCGCTTTCCCCAGAAGCCCGCCGAGCTCTACCTGCATCGCCACATCCGTGTCACAGGCCAGGTGCGGGAGTACCGGGGTGCCCCGGAGATCGTGGTGGAATCGCCCGGACAGATCCAGATCACGGCAGGCAGCGAGGCCACGCCCACCCCCGCGGCCCCGGCGGGTGTGGTGCCCTGGTCGCAGGCCGGCCAATACGTGGGCCGAAGGATTACGGTGGAGGGACGCGTGGTCGACACCCATGACACCGGCCACATCACTTTCCTCAACTTCTCGTCTCGGCACGATGCCTTCGTCGTGGTCATCTTTGCCGAAGACTATGCCTTATTTCCCGATTTGCCCGCCTCATTGTACAATGGCAAGAAGGTTTGGGTGACCGGCGAGATCACCACGTACAAGGGCGTTCCGCAGATTGTGGTGCATTCACCCGACCAGATCGAAGTCTTTCCCTGATATGAGTGCTTCCATTTCTCCACTTCTGAGTCACCTGCTGGTCGAGCTGCCCAAAGCCACCCTTTCGGCCCTGGCCGAGACCGAACTGTGGGTCGAAGAAACGCGCTATGCCATTGTGGCCGTGCCCAGTGAGGAGAAGGGAGCCTTGTTTTCGGCACTGGGCGATGCCGCGGTGCTCATCACCATCGACGACGGCGACGAGTTTACCATTGTCATCTCCGAAGAAGACCTCGATGCTCTGCCCCCGTTGTTCAGCCAGCGTTATCAGGTGGAGCATCGCTACCGTTTCATCCGCCTGGAGGCGACCCTGCCGTGGGATGTGGTGGGCTATGGGGCCGCGGTGTTCACGGCCCTGGCCGGTGTGGGCGTCAGCGCGGGTTTCTATAGCGGTTATTCCATCGACTATCTGTTGGTCAACGAGAGTGTGGTGAAGAAAGCCACCGGCGCCCTGGAGGCTCTCTTTCGTGAAGCGCGTAGGCTGGAGCAAGCCGCGACCAGGAAGAAGGTACGATAGGGATATGTCGTCGTTCACAAGCATGCGGTGGCGGACGTCGCGAGAGTGACTGCTCTGCCGCTTTCTTCTGCTCGATGCTATGCTGCTCCTTCCGCTGATTCCCGTTGCCATCCTGATCGTCCTCGCCAATATGGGACAGGTCGATGCCCGGTTTCGCTGGCTGACCCTGGTCATCTTGCTGGCGATGTCGGTGGTCGTAGCCGCGGCAGGCGTGGTGCTGATGCTTGTTCCGCCCGCGATCCTGGCCGCGATGTTGAAACCCGGCCTGGCCCTGGGCGAGGGAGCCTCGGGCGGGTGGCTGGTGGCAAGCGGCGGTCTCACTGCTGTGATAGTGCTGGCAGCCATGGTCGCCTGGACGCGCGCCTACGGCCCTGGCCCACGCGGCCAGCGCTGGTTTCGGCCCGTGCAACTGACCGCTGCCGTCCTGGCTTTTCTCTTTATTGGCCTCAATCTGGCCTTTGCCTCGCTCATCCGCGACCCCAGGGCGCTGGCCGGCAATCTCCAGGTCGGTGTCGTCGAGGTGTTTCTGCAGAACCTGGCCTTTGTGGCATTGTCGCTGCTGGGGGTGGGTCTCTGGCTGCGCCGCGGCTGGTCCGAAGCCTGGCAACGCCTGGGCGTGACCTCGTTGACGCCCGCGCATGTGACTGTGGCCTTCACCTGGGCCTGGGGTCTGGTGGGGCTCAGCCTGCTGGCGGGGGGAGTACTCTCCGTCCTCTTCCCGCAGGCATCGGCCAACGCCGAAGTGTTGAACCAGGTGGTCGTTGGCGCTTTCGCCACACCGGGTGGTGCCATCCTGCTGGGCCTGCTCACCGGAATTGGTGAGGAAGTGCTCTACCGCGGTGCCCTGCAGCCGGTGTTCGGCATCTGGTTGACCAGCTTCATCTTCGCCGCGCACCATCTCCAGTATCTTAGCCCTGCCATTGTCCTGGTGTTCGGCCTGGGCTTCGCCCTGGGCTGGGTACGCCAGCGCTGGAATACGACCACGGCCGCGCTGGTCCATGCCATTTACAACACCACCCTTGTGTTGCTGGCCCTGGCCGCATCGCAAGCCCTCGGTACCTGATTCATCTTTCATTGTCATAGGAAACGATCCATGCCCGTATCCGAAAATGCTCATCAGCTCAATCTGACATGGCCGCTTGTCGCCATGGGGCTGATTCTCATGGCCAACGCCTTCTTCGTCGCCGTGGAGTTCGCCCTCGTCACGGCGCGGCGTACGCGTCTGGAACAGGCGGCAACCCAGGGCAGCGCCTCGGCCCGCCTCATGCTGCGTATGCTGGAGGATCCGGAACGGGCTATCGCCGCCGCCCAGGTTGGCATCACCGCGGCCAGCATCCTCCTGGGTATCGTGGCCGAAGAGCCCCTGACCGAACTGCTGGCACCGCTTCTGACCCCAACGCTCGGGCGCTTTGTCAACGAAGCCGCGGCCGCGGGTATCTCCGGCGTCTTTGTACTACTCATCCTCTCCTTCTTCCACATGGTGGTTGGCGAACAAACGCCCAAGATCGTCACCATCCGCTATCCCGAGCGGGCCGGACAACTCACCGCATACCCCATGCACATCTTTGCCCGGGTCACCGCGCCTTTTGTCTGGATCGTCAACAACACGACGGCGCTGGTGCTACGCCTGCTGGGAGTCCGCGGCACAACCGGTGCTCACAGTACCATTGCCTCCATCGAGGAATTGAAGGCAATCGTGCGCCAAAGTGGGAAGGTCGGTCTGTTGGAAGAGGAGGCCCAGGAAATGGTGTACCGGGTGTTCGACTTCGGCGAGCGCGTCGTACGCGAGGTGATGATCCCGCGCACCAACATCATCGGCATCGAAAGCGGCGCTACGGTGCGCGAGCTGCTGTACATTTTTAAGAACCATCGCTACTCCCGCTTCCCTGTGTACCGGGATGATCTGGACCATATCGTCGGCGTCCTCTCCATCAAGAGGCTGCTGGCCAGGCTGGCGGACGATCCCGATATCCTCAGCAGACGCATTGAGGAACTGGATATGATCCGAGAGCCCATGATGGTACCCGAATCCCGGTTGATCAGCGATCTATTTGCCGAGATGCGGGCCACACAGACGCCTCTGGCCATCGTCATCGACGAATTCGGGGGAACGGCCGGTCTGGTGACAATCGGCGAATTGGTAGAAGAAGTGATGGGGCAGATCAGCGAAGAATGGTCAACGCAGCCGTTGATGAGGCAGATCGCCGAGAATGTCTTCGAAGTGGATGCGCAGATGGATGTGGACGAGGTAAACGAGAGACTGGGTCTACGCCTACCCGTGTCGGACGAGTACGAGACCATCGCGGGCCTGATTCTCTACCAACTGCGCCGCATCCCTATTGCCGGCCAGGAAATCATCGCTGCGGGCTACAAGATCCGGGTATTGGAACTGGACGGGCCCAAGATCACCAAGGTGAGAATAGAAGCCACCGGCCCGCGGCTCCCCCTGGTGTCCTGATGGGTGGAGAAGCCCGCAGGATTACGCCTCCCCGGCGCCGCTGCCCCTTCGACCGGGACGGCCCCGCTGCCTCACGGCTTCGAAGAGTATGATGCTGCCCGCAACCGCCGCGTTTAGGGATTCGACACCGGCAGCCATGGGAATGGCGACGGGCTGCAGATCCGGCCACGAAGATGTGTACCGCTCGCCTTCGGTCTCACCCTGCATAATCAGAAGGCTGGGCTGCGTCCAATCGACCTCGGTATAGAGGGTCGCGGCGCGGGCATCGGCTACATAATAGCGGCAGGCGCCCACCTGCTCCATCACTTCCTCGCGCGTGCGCATCCGGCGAATGGCAATGCGAAAGTGCGCGCCCATCCCCG
>RFJM01000337.1 GCA_003694905.1 Caldilineae bacterium | reverse complement strand
CGCTTCTCCTCCAAGACCGTGCGATAGATCGTCCGCAGCACCGCCGTCGTATCGGCCTCATTCCCCACGTCCTCTACCATGCCCCTCTCGTCTTCGACCCCTACCGTGCGGAAGCCCACCTCCGGCTCGCGGGCAAACTCCACCTGCAGTCGCCGCAAAGCGGGTTCTATCACCTGCCCGGCAGTGTGAACGACGACCACCTCGGCAATCGGATAGCCTTTGGCCCTCAGCAGATCGAGCGCCAGTGTGACTACCTGTGGTTCGGTTCCAAGTGTCGCGATGAGGGCTTGACGCTTCATACTATGCCACCATTGTAGCAGACAACCGTGCTCCTGCCTATACGTATTTCTACGCAATTCTCGGCCCGGTTGCCGCGAATCAACCACAGCACCGGCACAGGCAAACGCTACACGCGGCAAAGCGCCCGCTGCGGAAACGCCCGCTGCGGCTCCTCACCCGGCTCCCCTATGCACCTGCTCGGACTACGCGGCCGACCTCCCTCGCGAGCTCAGCCGACAGCCTGCATCGCGCGTTCCCAGGCGGCCACGGCACGCGCCCTCTCGTCCGGGCTTAGTGGTAGCAGGGGGCGCCGCGGCCGGCCGGGCCGGAACCCCCGATGTTCCAGGATCGCCTTCAGCGCAGGACTGCCCAGGGGCCCGATCTCCCAATGCAAGCGCGATACGGCAACCTGTACCCGCGCCGCCGTTGCCATGTCGCCGGCCTGAACCGCCCGGTAGATGGCTACCATCAGTTCGGGAATAATGTTTGCGAAAGCCGTGATACTCCCCGCCGCCCCCATCGCCAGCGCAGGAAACACATAGTTGGGATTACCGGAAAACACCGCGAAATCCTCCGGCCCCTCGGCCACCTCGATAACCGCGCGGCGACCGTAGTTGCTCGAGTCCTTGATGCCCGCGATATTGGGATGCTGCGCCAGCTCCAGCACCAACTCCACGGGCAGCTCGTACGCCGTAAAGGCCGGGACATTGTAGATCAGAATGGGAATGGGACTGGCTTCGGCCAGATCCAGATAGTAGCGGCGCTGCGCCTCGGTGTTGCCGCGCGTATAGTACACCGGCGTCACCACCAGCGCGGCCTGGACACCATGCGCTGCGGCTTCGCGCAGATAGCGCAGCGTGCGCTCCGTGCTTTCCGCGCCGCAACCGGCCAGCATGATCTTGTCCTCGGGGATGGCCGCTCGCGCTGCTGCCAGAATCGTCCCCCGCTCCTCATCTTCGAGATAGGGGAACTCGCCCGTGCTGCCGAATATCACAAAGCCGTGCACGCCTGTCTCGAGCCAGCGAGCAATGTTTTCTTGCATGGCCGCTGCGTCGGCACGGCCGTCGATAAAGGGGGTCACACATGCGGGAAGGATGCCGTGGAGTTTCATGTTGCCTCGTATTGGGTGGATGTCGTAGTTTCGATAGGGCGTTACCCGTGCCGAGTTCCGCGTGGTGGACTGGGGACCGGGCCCATGCATTGTAGAGCAAGCCGGCCCGTATCCGAAAACATGAACGAGACCTACCGCGCCATGCGACTGGCCGGGCCGGCCTGCCCTTTGCTGCCCGCTGGCCCCACGGTTTTTATGTCCGTGAAGCGCGTGTCATCTTTGAAGGGGGTTGCTCCCTTCCGTCCTCTCTCCCGGCTACCCCTGCGAGGGACGGGGATCCCTTGGCTTTGCTATGCGGTGCTGGGGCGGTCGGTCAGCGGGCGTAACATGGAATCACACGAAGGCGGAAGACCTGAGGTGGGGCGGGCGAGTCGTGGATTCCTCCGGGACCCAGGCGCTCGGCACACCACAACCACACAGCCAGCCACTGCCTCAGCTTGCCAGGCCGTGCTGCGCAGTCCGGCATCCAGACTGACCGGAAAGCCTGTCCTACAGGCTGCTGTCATCTTCAAACGCACCCATCCCCGCGACGCTATTTGCGCGAAGCCACGGCTTCTGCGAAAATATCGGGGCAACGCGAAATCGGCAGTTATTCCTTTCTGAGCCATCGGAGTCAAACTACCCATTCACAGCGATACAACAGGTATTCCCTCAGGGTTTCGGGTCATCGGTCTCATCTCAACACAGGTGCCAAAATGCGTGCCCTCCTCCTCTGCCAAGGCTCCCGTTCTGCCGAATTGCTGACGGTCGCGCTGCGTCAGGTCGGCCTCAGCGGCATCGTGCGCAAAACCGCGCCCAAAGAAGCAACCCAGCTCGCCGAGATCGCCGTAGCGATCATCGACGCTCCGGACCACCAGACCGCGCGCAGCACCATGCTCGAGCTCAAGCAACACACCGTCGCGCCTGTCATCGTCGTCTGCGACAATCTCTCCCTCGAAGACACCCTCGAACTCTACGAACGAGGCGCGGCGGTTGTCCTGCGGAAGCCCATCGACCTGCGCATCGTGGCGGTACAGGCTTTGGCGCTGACCAGACTCACGGCCTCGGCCACCATTCACCCTGCCCAGCACATGTTGCTGGACCAGGAAACCCAGACCATCACCCTGCCTCACGGTCGCTTTCGCCTCACCACCCTCGAGTTTCGCCTTCTGGCCTCGCTGCTGCGGAGGCCGGGCCGCGTCGCCCGGCCCGAGACCCTGGTAGAAGACGTGTGGGGCTATCGCGACACCGGGGACCGCAGTCTGGTCAAAGGCCTGGTGAACCGCGTGCGCCGCAAGATAGAGCCCGATCCCCAGCACCCTCGCTTCCTGCTCACCGAGGCAGGCATCGGCTACTATTTTGTCCTGCCGGACAACATGGATTTCCTGGCCGAGGAGAGCGGCGGCTAGCTCAGACTCCGGCCGGCCCGGGGCGCACGCTGGCACCCCCCTGCTCTGCCGAGCTACAGATGGCGTCGTAAAGTCGGGCCATGCGCAGGCCCACTTCAGGGGGACAGGGATTCTGCAAGACTCCACGGCGCACCAGCTTGAACTGCTCCCACACCCCGCGGGAGGGTGGCACCTCCACTGCCGCGAACTCCTTCTCGCCCGCACGCTGCAACTCCAGAAAACGTCCCCACACATCGGTACGCAGAATCCCCTCGGTGCCGAAAACGTAGACGTTGGATGTGCAGGAGGGAATCGTCTCGCCGCAGGCATGCAGTGTTACCAGCACGCCACCGGCCGTACGAGCCATTACAGTAGCCAACGTATCTACCGCACGGTGGTGGTTATCCATCCAGGCGATGACCTCTACGAAATCCTCGCCTACCAGGTCGGCAATGGTATTCAGCATGTGAGCACCGGTGTCGAAAAGAAAACCGCCTCCGGAGATGGCCCGCTGTTGCCGCCACGTCCCGGCCGTGACGGGTCCCCAGTTCTGCCACACCGTGGCGCTGATACTCAACACTTCGCCCAGCTCCCCGCCACGCAGCATCTGCACGGCCTTGCGGATCTGTGGCGATAAACTCCCGGGAAACGCGACCACCAGCAGGCGTCCGGTGCGCTCACGCCAGGCGATCAGGCTTTGCGCCTCTTCGGCAGTCATCACCATGGGCTTCTCCAGCAACACATCCACCCCAGCGCGGAGGCTCGCCACCGTCTGGTCGTGGTGATACACATGAGGGCTGATGATGAACACGGCGTCCAGCGGGTAGGCGGCTAGCAGCCTATCCAAATCCGGTTCGTTGGGCGGGGGCGGCAAACCGTGCTCCGCAAAGATGACTGCCATCTCTTCGTAGGCAGCCTCGGAGGGATCGCACACCACCGTGATCTCTGTGTCGTCGCGATGGTGGAGCAGTTCCGTACGCACGTGATGGCGGGCCATCAACCCGCAACCGATGAGAGCCAGTCGTATCTTAGACGCCATGGGATGCTGGTGGCCGATCATGGAGTCGAGCGACTGTCGCCCGACCTGCTTGGCAACGATGCGGTGATTATAAGGGGGTAATACCTCTTTTGCCTACCCATGGCAGCAGCGCGAGGCGTCGGGGCACCGCCCTCCCCGCGCCCGGGCCAGAGAGCAGGACACGCCGGATTGCTGCCTCGACAGCGAAATATGCTATCATCCCCGCGGGGTGTATCGCGAGCCCCGCCACCGCTTCCACCATTCTCCTGTAAGCCATGAAAGCACTTGTCTGGGAAGCCCCGCGGGTGATGAACCTGCGAGAGCTCCCCGAACCCGTACCCCAACCTGACGAAGTCCTGGTCCGGGTCAGGTATGCCGGCATCTGCGGCTCAGAACTGAGCGGCTATCTGGGACACAATGCCCTGCGGGTACCGCCTCTCGTCATGGGCCATGAGTTCTCGGGCGAGATCGCAGCCATGGGTAGCGAAGCCGCGCAGCAATTCCCCGAGCTGACCGTGGGCCGAAAGGTCACCGTGAATCCCCTTGCCAGCCGTATCGGTACCGAGTGGGACCGCAAGGGGTTGGAGCACCTTTCGCCGCATCGCCAGTTACTGGGTGCCCACCGGCCGGGTGCCTATGCCGAATACGTTGCCGTACCTGCCCGCTCGGCCATCCCTCTGCCCGAGTCGGTATCGCTGCGCACCGGCGCGCTGGCCGAACCCACCGCCTGCGGCGTCCGCGTTGCCGAGCTGGCAGGTGATGTGGCCGGCGCCGACTGCCTCGTCATCGGCGCCGGACCTATCGGCCTGCTGGTGCTACAGAACCTACTGCTGCGCGATGCCGCGCGCGTCTTCGTCGCCGAGATCGATCAGGCCCGACTGGACATGGCCCGAGAACTCGGCGGCGTCACCCTCAATCCCAAAGAAGTCGAGGTGGTGGAAACCGTCATGGGAGCCACCGGCGGTGCAGGCGTGGTCGTGGCCGTGGATGCCGTGGGCACTGCCATCACCCGTGAGCAGTGCATCTGTGCCACCATGCCTACCGGCACCGTCATCTTCAGCGGGCTGCACGAAGAACGCAGTGTCGTGCCTGCAGCCGATATCATTCGCCGCGAAATCGTTGTGCGCGGTGCATTCGCCTATACTGCCGCCAATTTCGCCAACGCCGTCCAGCTTCTCGAAAAGGGCCTTGTGCGCCTGGATCCCTGGGTCGTCGAGGCGCCCCTGGAAGAAGGGGGCAAATGGTTCGAACGCCTGCTGGGCGGTGCCGGCGGAGTTGCCAAAGTCTTGCTAAAACCTTGAATCCCCCGTTCAATCTGGAGAAACACCCATGGAATACCGTCCCCTCGGAAGAACCGGCGTACAGGTCAGCGTACTTTGCCTGGGCTGCATGATGTTCGGCGGCCGCACAGATCCGCAAGACTCCTACGCCATCATCGACCGCGCCCTGGATGCCGGCATCAACTTCCTCGATACGGCCAACGTCTACAGCCGTGGCCGCAGCGAAGAAGTCACAGGCGAGGCCCTCAAACGGAACGGCAAACGCCACCAGGTCATCCTGGCCACAAAAGTCCATGGCCGTATGGCCGACGACGACCCCAACGCCTGGGGCAACAGCAGGCGTCACATCATCGAGCAATGCGAGGCCAGTCTCCGACGCCTGCAGACGGACTACATCGACCTCTACCAGATCCACCGCCCCCAGCCCGGCATCCCCATCGACGAGACCTTGCGGGCCCTGGACGACCTCATCCGCGCCGGCAAAGTCCGCTACATCGGCACCAGCACCTTCGCGGCCTGGCAGCTGGTCGAGTCCCTCTGGGTGGCGAAAGAGCTTGGTCTGAATCGCTTTGTCTGCGAGCAACCCCCTTACAACCTGTTGGACCGCCGTATCGAGCGCGAGTTGCTCCCTATGCTCCAGACCTACGGCTTCGGTGTCATCCCGTGGAGCCCTCTGGCTGGCGGCCTGCTCACCGGCAAGTACGACCGAGACAAGCCGCTGCCGCCCGACAGTCGCTTCGCCCAGGCCAAGGACAGCCCCTGGCTGCAGAGGCGGTTGCAGACCCGCTTCTACGATGTCGTAGAGGGACTCAGACCCATCGCGGCGGAAAAAGGCTGCAGCCTGGCCCAGCTCGCGCTGGCCTGGTGCATGCGCCAGCCGGGTATCACCAGTCCTATCATCGGCCCGCGCACCATGGAGCAGCTGGAAGACAACCTCGGGGCCATCGACGTGACCATCAGCGACGAAGACCGCGAAAAAATCGATGAGCTTGTGCCGCCCGGCAGCATGATCACCCCCTTCTACGAAGCCGACTTCGGCCCCCATCTGCATCGTATCTAGCCCTCCTTCGCCATCAAACACCCACTACCCGCACCATACCATATCCCAGGAGCCACCTATGCGTTGGATGACCTTCGAACACAACGGCAAAACGCGCGTCGGCTACCTCCAGGCCGACCATGTCCAGCCCGTCGCGGCAACCGACCTCTTCCAGATCATTGCCGGCGAAGGCACCGATCCGGCCGGTACCCCCATCCCTCTAACAGACGTGCGCGTACTGGCACCCCTGCGCCCGCCCAAGATCATTTGCGTCGGGCAGAATTACATGGACCACTGTCGCGAACAGAACGTGGAGCCGCCGAAAAAGCCTCTGCTCTTCTCCAAGTACCCCACCTGCGTCATCGGGCCGGATGAGCCCATCCGCTGGCCCAAAGGACTGACCGAGCAAGTCGACTTCGAAGTCGAGCTCGGCGTCATCATCGGCCGCAGGGCCAGGCTCATCCCCGAAGAAGATGCGCTCGACGTCGTCTTCGGCTATGTACCTGTGGTCGATGTCTCGGCCCGCGACCTCCAGTTTGGCGACGGCCAGTGGATGCGCGGCAAATCTCTGGACACCTTCTGCCCCCTGGGCCCCGTCGTCGTTACCCGTGACGAGGTCCCCGACCCGCAAAACATCCCCTTGAAGACACGCGTCAACGGCATCACCTACCAGGACTCTAACACCAGCGAGATGATCTTCTCCGTCGCCCATCTCATCTCCTACATGTCCCAGGCCTTCACCCTGGAGCCGGGCGACCTCATCCTCACGGGCACGCCCCACGGCGTTGGAGTCTTCCGTGATCCCCCCGTATTCCTGCAACCGGGCGACATCCTCGAAGTCGAGGTGGGTGACTTCGGCATCCTGCGCAATCCGGTCGGCGAGATGCTCACCCCCTGAGCCATCCCTCGCTCCCCCGCCATCGCGAGCCACGGACGCCAGGTCCGTGGCTTTTTTCGTGGCTGCGTACTTTTACCCTTACCTGCTCCCGGCACAGATCCGAAATCTCCTTCCGGCCGTACCTTTGGCCGACCGTTCAACCCATCCCTTTCACTCACCCCTTGAAGGAGATCGTTTCAGGAACATGAAATCCACACGACTCACCATGAT
>RFJM01000040.1 GCA_003694905.1 Caldilineae bacterium | reverse complement strand
CGGCTTGGCAAGCTGAAACGGTCGTTAGTCGTCTGGTCGGGTCGGGCCGCCTCTTTTTCCGGGGGGCGCTGCCCCCGGCCGCGCCCGCAAGAGATCGCCGGATCCCATCAGCCTTGCTCGTGGTTGCTGTAGGGCACCGCAAATCCGAAGATGCTCCCCTTGTCGGGCTCGCTCTCCACCCAAATCCTGCCGTGATGAGCTTCGATGATGGCCTTTACCAGACTGAGACCCAGACCCGATCCTGTCACTTTGTCCTCGTCCTTTTTCACCCGGTAGAACGGCTCGAAGAGCTTCTCCTGCGCTTCCTTGGGGATGCCGCGGCCGTTGTCCTCCACTTCAAAGAGGATCTCGCCATTGCCGCGGCGAACCCGGAGCTCGATACATCCCCCTTCGGGGGTGAACTTGATCGCGTTGGAAAGCAAATTCTCCAATGCCTGGTGCAGCAAGCTGCGATCGCCTACGATGTCGGGTAAGTCGGGCTCGATCTGTGCCGTGAACTTCTGGTTGCGCGCACCGGCCAGCGGTGCCAGTCCCTTGTGGACGCCGGCCGCCAGAGCACCGGGATCCAGCTCCTCGGTCACCATACCGGTCCCGGCCCGCACCCGCTCCAGGTCCAGGAGTTCGTTGACCAGCTGTTCAATCCGTCTCAGCGCCTGGCCGGCTACCCCCAGCCACTCTCTGCCTTCTTCGGTGAGTGGCTCGCTGGCCAGTAGGTCCAGCGCGCCTACGGCCATGGCCAGCGGCGTGCGCAGGTCGTGCGCGGCCATGCGCATCATACGCGTCAGCACCTCCTGCAGCTGCTTGTGTTCGGTGACGTCATGCAGGACGACCAGGCGGCCCAGCTGTTTGCCACCTTGCTGCTGCAACTCGGAGGTGACGACATCGAAGACGTGGCGGCCGCCGTTGACATCCAGGCTGATGGTGCGGTCCGACTCCTCCCCCTCAGCACCTTCCATATGCTGTAGCAGGGCCGAGGCGAACTCCGACTGGCTGATCAGTTGTTCAAGTGATCGTCCCACTACGGCATCGGTCTTCAGGCCCAGAAAGCGCAGGGCCGAAGGGTTGGCGTCGACAATTCGCCGATGCTCGTCTTCGACGAT
This sequence comes from Caldilineae bacterium, assembly GCA_003694905.1. GTDB lineage: Bacteria > Chloroflexota > Anaerolineae > J102 > J102 > J102. Next base: position 2,197 of record RFJM01000040.1, on the reverse strand, counting down.
CACGCCGTCGGGCATGTGTTCGATCACGTGGCGGCGGGCGATGGGACTCAGGGCCAGGAGCTGATAGCGATAGAGGGCATAGGCTACCAACATGCCGGTCACCGACAGGAGGAAGGGGGTGATGTCGAGAGCGGGGGGCAGGGGCAGGATGCCGGTTAGATAGAAAACGTTGCCGAGCAGCGGCACCAGCATCGCCATGATGACCAACCGAACCTGCCGCCGATAAATGGCCTGGGTGGTCTGGTGAAAGCGTACGTAGAGGACGAGACCTGCGAGCAGGAAGCTGTAGGCCAGGGCCGTGTGCAGCCAGAACAGAGGGCCCCAGGTCGTTTTCAGGTCGGGATAGGGGCCCGTTGTGCTGAGCTCGATCGTAGGCCACCACAGCCGATGCCAGGAGTTCGTGATCACTGCCAGGGGGCTGATCAGTTCCAGTGCCAGCAGCGCTCGCAACCAGGTGCGTCGCAGCCATCGCGCGTTGCCGGTATAGTAGAGCGCGAAGGCCAGCCAAGCCGGACCTATGGTGACCACGCCCGGATACTTGGCAACGCTCCAGAAAAGCTTCGTGGGGAGATCCACGGCCGAAATCTCCAGAGCATAGCACAGCGCCCAATAACTGACCGCAGCCATCAGCAGCGCAAAGAGCCGGTCCAGCGTCTCCCGCCGCCGGCGCAGAACGCGCCACACAATCCAGCCGGTGATGACTGCCGGTGCCACGAGAAGCCAGACGAAGGGGGTATACGCGTAGTGCTGTAGCATCGCCGGGGGATGTCGGGGGCTCCGCTTGCCGCGAGAGTCTAATCGAGAGGGCGCAGGAAACGGTTGTACGGGGGTGGTGTCCTTTCTGCACGGCGGTGTAGGCTAATGCTACCTGATGTGTAGTAGGAGCGCAAATGGGGCCCGAGGCCGCATCACGCCTGCGGGGGCCGCGCCTACAGGCCCCGCCTGGCCGCCCGAGGTATTCGCGGGTTGTCCGACCCGGCCCGGCCGCGGCCGTCCCGCGCGAGAGCCCCCCGGTGCATTGCTCACGGCCCGGAGGCCTGGTCGCTGATGGGAACATCGGCCGTGTGGACGGCCAGCGTCACACCGGCAAAGACCCAGGCCGGGCCTTCATCCGTCTGCACCTGCCACCAGGTCCGTTCCAGGTTGGTGCCGATAATCGGCAATGCTTCGCCTGGCCGCATTTGACCGATGACCTGGTATCTCAGCCCAGGCCCGGCGCGCAGGTTCACCACATTCGTACTGCTGAAGACCGTAGGCGTCCGGTAATCCCTCAGCCGGATGGGATTCTTGACCCAGCGATTGAAAAAGGTAATCGTTTCGGCCATAGCCGTGCCGAAATGCCCGGAAATGTTGTGGTTGTCTCCCGGATAGGTAATGAGCTCGACCGGCATCCCTGCCTCCTGAGCCTGTTCGTAGAGGATTTGCGAAAATTCCACAGGCACCGTGGCGTCTCCTTCGGCATGATGGAGCTGGATGGGACCGGAGAGATCCTCGAGGAAATAGTTGGCCGAGAGCGAACGCCAGAATCGGGGATTGTCCACCGGCGAGCCGTAGAAACGAAGCAGCGTATTGCGCCAGCGGCCACGGCGGGTGTAGGGGTCGGGCGTGGGATGGCCGTCGCGACGATGCCAACTTGTGATCAGGTCCTCATAGGCGCCGACCACGCCGCCCCAAATCACCCCGGCGCGGATATCGGGGTCCACCACCATGGCGCGCAGGGTGATCCAGCCTCCCATGGAATGACCCCACATACCGATGCGATTGGGATCGGCTTCGGGAAAAGCCTTCATGGCCGCCACGGCGTTGAGTACATCGATGGTGTAGTCGGGATAGCCATAGCCACCGCGGGCGATCCCTTCCGAGTCACCGTGCCCGCGATAATCGGACCGGAAGACAATGTAACCGGCGCGGGCGATGGCATCCACATAGGCGACATAACGCTCGGTAGTGCGATACTGGTCGGGCGGAATGTAACCGTGATTAAAGATGATCACCGGCCAGCCCGTCTTCGGTCGATTCCCGCGCGGAATGGTGAGCAGGGCATAGATCCTGTTGCCTTCGGAGACATAGGAGGCGATGTAGCGATCGTAGTTGGCGCCCGGTTTCAGCTTTCGCTCGATGACGATATCCTGCGGTGGATAGCTCTGCTGGCGGAGATAGGCGATGCTGAGGGGATGGGGGGGCGTCGGGGTAGGTG
>RFJM01000039.1 GCA_003694905.1 Caldilineae bacterium | reverse complement strand
GGAGTGCCCCAGATTGGACCGCAAGCCGCAGGCCGACAGGGCGGCGTGATCATCCACAACGCCTCTCTGAATCCATTGCAGGTCGCGGCCACCCGCGAGAAGTCGTTCACCATGTCCGACGGCTATCCGGCCGTGAAGGTCCACGACAACACCATCATCACGCCCCGCGGTCCCGCCCTGCTCATTCGTGGCGTGGGCAACATGGTCATCACCGACAATCAGCTTACCAGCCAGGGGGCGCTACCGCTTGCCGCCTCGAACGAAGCGAATGCCTCAGAGGCCACGGCTCCCTCGGCGTATATGGGCGCGGTTTTCATTCTCAATCTGGGTGTGGCCGATGAGCTGATCGGCCAGTTCGCCGGGTTCGCGAAGATGGCCGCGACCGCCACGCGCGCGAGCGAGACGGCCGAGACGCCTTTGAGCGTCAGACCTGTTCGCGGCGATCTCAGAGGCGTCACCCTCGATGGCGCGGTGCTGTTCAGCAACAATCAGGTGCTTTTCAATCTGATGCGCGCGGAAAAAGAGCTGGCGGCAACGAGCGTATCCATCTTTTCACTGGACGACGTTGGCTTCCACAACAACCAACTGGAAGTGGTCATTCCTCAAAGTGATCGGGTGCTGGCCGACGCGCTTGTCGTTGGCTTACGAGTGCGAGCGGCGGGCAATGTGTTTAAGGAGACCTTTGGGCGGGTCTTCGCCTCGCTAATGAGTGCGGGGTTTGTCAACAGCACCTCATTCAATCAGGGCAATCACTGCATTCTGGCCTACGCCTCCAACGCGGCCTATCTGCAAGATGTGGGCAACATCGCCCTGTTGTGCAGGCTGGGACATGAGTTCGAGCGCTATCGCACCGCCCCCGAGGCTCGCGGAAACACCAACGAGGCTCGCGCGGCCAGGGCTTATAACGCCATGATGAAGCGGGCCGATGAAGCCCGGATTGAGCTGGCGAAATCTATCAAGGCCGGACAGGAGGCGCGGTTGACCGCGCTTCGCCTGGAGCGGACGGCGGTGGCAGAGGCGGTGGAGAGGAATGCGCTCGAGCTTGGGGCTCTGGACGCGGAATTGCATGCATCTGAAGCATTGCGAACGAGTCTGACGGCAGCATTGGCTTCCGAATAAGCGTTGTATGCATCTCCTTGAGTCCACCCTTGTACCTGTTGGGTCGCTCGAGGCAGCTTAACCCTAGGCGCCAAGACAACATCAAACCGCAACAGATTGGCATCATCTCTCGATCAACATAAGTGCCTGCTTCAACTGAGGTTCGGGTTTTTGCTGCGATGCCCAACCAAGAGGCAGCCCGGCTGCGCAGGAGGGGCAGGCTTGGCATGTTGCCATGTTGGGCGTGCGAACGTTGAACAGCGGGAACGTGCGCACGGTGGACCCCGTCAGCGCTTGATGCCCCGCAGCAATTCCAAATGTCACTCCGTCTGGCCGAAACCGCTCTTGCCCGCGTAGCAGAGCAAGAACTGCCGATTTCGCGGTGTGGGATGAGACACGCTACAGCAGCGGGACGTGCCCAATACCTTCCGCATCACCACCAGGCCGGTCGGGACTGTCGAACGGGGCCTGCCAAAGGGAGTTACGAGCCGCCGCCAGGCACATAGAAGCGCTTGCCCAGAAGCAGCGAATCGCCCTCCATGCAGTTGGCCTGTTTGAGCGTCTCTTCCGACACGTGGAAGCGAAGGGCAAGCCCCTTGAGCGTATCCCCTTGCTGAACGATGATATAGGTCCAGCCGTCGGGCGCAGGGCAGATCCGCCGGGAGGGTTCCTCCGTTACTACTGCAGCTCTGGTTGGGGTAGGCAGGGGTGAGGGTGTCGCATCCACCTGCACGGGCTCAGGAGGCGATGCCGCGGAACCTGCGCCCTCGGCCCCTGCCCCCGTTCCCAGCGCGGGGACGGCCGCAGGCACGTACAGCCGCCCGGCCATCAATGATGCCGTCCCGTCCAGGCAATTGGCCTGAGCCAAATCCCGAGGCGATGCGCCAACCCTGTGGGCGATGGTCGCCAGGGTATCGCCCGGTTGGACCAGAATCCATGTCCAACCGGCGGGGGGTACGCAGCCTGCCGCCCGCTCCGCGTCGCCGAGGGCGCTTGCTGGCGCATACGAGGGTGGCGGCACCTGCAATTGATACACGGGGGGCGTGTATTCGGGACCGGGAAGCGAGGTTTCGAGACGCGGCGTTGGCGAAGGATTGGGCAGGAGAGGCGAGGCCAGGGGTTGAGGTGTGGTCAGGGTTCTGGAAAGGCCCCAGATACCGACGAGGACGATGACCAGAGCCACGGCCGCGGCCACCGGCCAGTAGTTGCGCCGCCGCGTTTGCGGCAGCGGGCCCGTGTGAAAGATAAAGGCGGCTTCACCGATTCGCAGCTCATCCCCATCCCGGAGCTGCATGATGGTGTACAGGGGCTGGCCATTGAGCAATGCCGGAGCATCGAGATTCAGGGAGGCCACGCGCCAGTGATCTTGCACCTGCTGGAGGATGAGGTGGCGGCGGGCCACTCCGGCATCCGCGAGCGCGAGGTGGCAGTCTGCATCGGCGCCGATGACGAAATGGTCTTCGTCGATAGGCACCAGCCGGTTGGGGGAAATCTCCAGATATGGCATGGGGCACCGGTGGGGGACGACGGACAGCACAGGTTGCGTCTGCGACCGGGGCACCTGGGCTGCCCGAGCAAAGTGTCGGGCTGAATCCGCAGCGGAAGGGCAGCCCGACAACGGGGAACAGTCGACGCAAAGGTATCGGCGCTTCCTATCCTGTACCAAAATCGCCTTTGTGTCAACTCGGGCGCCCGGAAACAGGTGCCTCCTCAAGGGGTCTCGACGGGTTTACCCAGGACCTGAGCAATGGCCTGAGCAGAAATCGGCCCGCGGCGCAGGATGCGAGCCGGGGTGGTGGTGAGGTCGACAATCGTGGAAGCCCGACCTTCGGGTGCGCGTCCGCCGTCGAGAAAGAGAATGCCGGGGTCGCGTAGCTGCGCCAGGGCCTCGGCGGCGGTGCAGGCAGGGGGATGGCCGCTCAGATTGGCGCTGGTGACGGCGAGGGGTCTGGCCACGCTGCGCAGCACCTGCAAGGCCAGAGGGTGGTCGGGGATGCGAAGGGCAACGGTGTCGCCGCCGGCCGTGACGATGGCAGGGAGGGCAGGTTGCCGGGGCAAGATGATGGTGAGCGGGCCGGGCCAAAATGCTCGAGCAAGCGCGGCGAATCCCGCCGTCTCCCTGGCGACCGTGGCGACTGCGGAGGCGTCGGCGAGCATCACGGGCAAAGCCATGCTGAAGGGGCGCCGTTTGACCCGGTAGATGCGCCTCACGGCTTCTTCGTCCTCGGCCAGGCCGCCAATGCCGTAGACCGTATCGGTGGGAAAGACCACCAGTTGGCCGGCCAGTAGGGCCTGCACGGCCTCATCGACGGCCTCGGGCGGGAGGAGACGGCGCGGGGAATCCGGAGCCATGTCAGGAAGTCGTCCGACCGCTGCGGACAGGTTGCTTGCGTCGGCGAGGACGCCCAAGCAACCAGCGTCGCAAGCCAAATCGTACGGGGTCGTGGCGCTTGGCCATGATGACCGTACACAAGGCTTCTTCTGCCACCTGCTGGGGGATGGACCCGAAGAGCGATTGCTCCAGCAAACCCTCTTCGGAGGCCCCGATGATGATCTGGTCGCAGTCCTCCGCTTCTTCCAATATGGCAGAGACGATGTCGCGGGCAGGGCGGATCTTCAAGTCCACCGGCCAGTCCGCAAAACCCAGTTCCTCGAGAAGCTGCTCGCGGCGTTCGGCAATGCGTTTCTCAAGAGCCTCTCCCTCTTCGTGGTCCAGCAACAGATTGAGCACGATGATCTCGGGTCGCCGTCCGCTTCGCTGGACGATGCTGTCGGATTCGGTAACGGCCAATTCGATGGCCAGACGCGAGTTGGGCCCGCCTGCGACAGGCACGAGGATGCGGCGGGGCAGGTGCGAGTGGCGGAAGCGGACGACGGCCAGGTCGGCCGGAGGATTCTTGGACATCAGATCGATGACGGAGCCGAAGGCCTCTTGACGGTGGGCAGCGTGGCCGGGCCAGCCCAGGATCATCAGATTGACCTCTCGCTCACGGGCGACATCCATGATGGACTGGCCGACATCTCGCCCCAGACGCAGCATTGTACGGACGGGGACATCGTGTTCGCGGCCGATGTCGATGACCTCCTCCAACAGGGGGCGGCCGCGGCGCAGGAAGGCACGGCCGTCGGTGATGCCGATCTGCTGAGGCACGGCGATGACATGCAGTGCGAAAAGCTCCCCTTGATTGGCCTGGGCAAAAAGGGAGCCCAACCGGGCCAGATGATTGGCCATGGCTTCGTTGGCCACCGGCAAGAGAACAGAATATTCGCTGGTACTGACAGACTCCTCCAGCAGAACAATGTCCTCATATTTCGCGGCCTCCTGCACGGCACCATGGCGGCTGTAGACGAGAAGTCCGAGGGCAAGCCAGACAATGGTGACAATCCAGGCAATGGGGCTGAGCTGGAAGAGCTCCACCGCCAGGACCAGTTGGGCGGCGATGGAGAAGTATTGCAGGTACGGAACCAGGGGAGCCCGGAAAGGACGCCGCAGATCGGGATGGGTTTTGCGCATGCGAATGAGCGCGATGTTCACCATCAGGAAGAGGAGCAGGAAGGTGATGGAGGCACCGGACGCCACATCGGCCACCGGCAGGAAGACGGCCATGCCCATGATCAGCAGACCGCTGAGCCAGATGGCCCAGTGAGGCGTCTTGTTGCGGGTGTGTACCCGCCCGAATATGGCCGGGAGATCGCGGTCGCGTCCCATGGCATAGGAGACGCGGCTGCTGGAGTAGATGGTGGCATTGAGAGCAGAAGTCGTGGAAGCCAATCCGCCCAGGATCATGATCAGAGCGCCATAGGGCATAATGATGCGGGCCGTCTCGATCATGGCGCGCTCGGCGTTGTCGCCCAGATAGACCCAGTTGGGCAGGCCGGTATCCTGCTGGACCGCTCCCACCGTGACAAAAGCGACCGCCAGGTAGATGGCAACCACGATGGCGATGGCCAGGAAAATGGCCCGGGGAAGATTGTGATCGGGGTCTTTGACCTCCTCGCCGCTCTGGGCAATGATTTCATAGCCTTCGAACGCGACGAAGGTGAGGCCCATGGCCAGGATGACCCCGCGAATGCCATGTGGCAACGGACCGGGATCGTGCAGGAAGTTGTCGCTCCAGTTGGGGATGTTTGCCAGGGCGCGCAGGCCAAACACCACCAGCATCCCCAAAACCAGGATCTTGAAGATGGTGATGATGTTGCCGACCAGGCCCGTCTCCGACGAGCCGCGCACATTGATGAGAATGAATGTCAGGGCGGCGAGAACGGCCACCGCCTTGACGGCAAGCTGTTCCTGGCTGAATCCGACCAGCACCGGGTTCTGGCCCAAATGCAGGCCGGCCATCTCCATCAGCTCCACGAAGAAGGTGCCGAAAAGGACGGCGTAGAGACTGCAGGCGACGGAATGACTGAACCAGGAGATCCAGCCGGCGTAGAAGCCGTAGATACGTGCCAGCCCTTCCTTGACCCAGGCATAGCCGCCGCCCGCCTGGGGGTAGGCCGCACCCAGTTCGGCGTAGGTAAGCCCTGTGAGGCTGGTGAGGATGCCGTTCAGGAAAAAGGCCAGCAGCAGGCCGACGGGTCCGGCTTCACCCGCGGCGATACCCGTCAGGCCGAAGATACCCGCTCCGATCATGGCGCCCACACCGATCATGGTCACGTCGAAGAGTCCCAGATCGCGGCTCAGAGAGATCTGGAAACGCTGGGAAGAGGGTTGATGTGTCGGCATAGCAGGCAAAAGTATGGGAAGAGAGCCGTCGGTGCAAGGGACGGCGCCGGGACGGCAGCATTATAGCAGCTTCCGGTCGGAGTGGGTATCCGGCAACAGAGGTTTTCGCAGGTTTCGCAACGGCAAGGTTCGGGGTGGCCACAGCAAGATGCACTTGGCCTGTCACACATGCTTGCCCAATAGCACGCCGTCTGGCATAATATGTCCCAGATTATCTGCTCCGCCCTTTTTCTCATAAGGAGGAAATCATGTCTGCTTCCGAACCGAAAGGGTGCCTGGGTGCATTTCTTGACCTTCAGTTCAATGAATTCGTAACCAGGCGTTTTATTTCCATTCTCTATGTTATCGCCCTGATCGTCATCCTTCTGGCCGCGGTTATCGGTGTGGTCAGCGGAATCGTTACCCTGTTCAACGACGCGGGGCAAGGGCTGCTGCTCATTCTCGCTTCCATCATTGGCGCCATTGTCTACATCATCCTGACCCGCATCTGGCTGGAGCTGATCGTCGTGGTCTTCAAGATCGCGGAGAACACGAGCGAGCTGGTGCGCCTGAAAGAGGCCGAACGGTCTTCCGCGGCGTCCGCTGCCGGCCAGGAATAGACACGCTGCACGACTTCCGCGCGACGCCGCTCCGTCGGGGTTAGGGCGTCGC